>CAZEFU010000082.1:0-7693 GCA_964511515.1 uncultured Wenzhouxiangellaceae bacterium | reverse complement strand
GCTACTGCAAAGATTCTGGAAATAAAAACAGCAGAAGTTGACTGGTATCAATATCTGGGGGTTCGTGACATTCAACTGTTATCTGCTGCGGGCACAATGATTGAGCTTCAGACTACAAGCAAGAACTGGCGTGTAATTGTTGGCAAGGATAGTAAGGTTCAGAAAGGGCAATATTGGCGTCAAGCTGGGCAGGCTACGGTTATGCGAGTTGACCAGCAGCTTAGCTTGCCAAAGGACTTATTAAGTTGGATGGATCGATTAATTATCGATGTACCGGCTAGTGGAGTAGCCGCCATCCACATCACCAGCCTATCTGGTTATAGCTATCATTTGCAGCGCCAGGTAGAGCAACAAGATTTAACTTTAATCTCTGGGCAGATCGATCCAGCCGAGGCGCAGAAGCTACAGAGGGGTTTGTATAAACTGCATTATGATGAAATCAGGGCTGCGGATGATCAACTAGAACAGGAGTCTTCCTACCAGTTACAGTATCAGCTATTTGATGGTAGTAACATTGTTCTAACTTGTGTTCCTGATGCTAGTGGTAGCTGGTGCCAGTTACGGGCAGAGGCGGCTACTGATGACGAGAATGCGAAAGTATCAAGCGAGCAGGTAAAAATCGTGAACCTGCGTTTCTCACCATGGGATTTTCATTTAAGCCAGGGGCGAACAAATCTGTTCACAGAAGCTATTAGCTCATTAGAAGATACAAAAGATGAAGGCTGATACATTAGGGGCGCATTTACATAAACGCCGCTGGATGAGCATATCGGCAGTGTTAGGGGCTACAGCCGTGCTAGCTGGTGCATTTGCTGCACATGCGCTCAAGCAGGTGGTGAGCATCGAATATTTGCAAATTTGGAAAACCGCTAGTTACTACCAATTAGTACATTCGATTTTAATCCTCGCACTCTCAGTATCGACAGTAATTAAGAGCAAAAAGGTTCAAACAGCCTGTCTGTTTCTATTCATAGGGGTCATTCTCTTTAGTGGCAGTCTTTATTTGTATGTACTAACTGAATCTAAATTATTTGCCGTCCTTACTCCTCTTGGGGGCGTGTTTTTGATACTTGGATGGCTAACTTTGCTGTTTGCAGCCAGAGATCTTCCTACAGAATAAGAGCTTCATGGTATGCTTATAAGTTCCTAGTCATCCTGCGATCGGAATTTTGTTGCAAGCTTGTGGGGGTATTGACTAAAGTATTTGTCATGTGACTGGCTTTCCGAGGTCACATAGCTCAAAAAACGGGAGCATTCAATGGACAAGATCAATAATATTTCATCTATGTGTAAATATGCAGCAATAGGTGTTGCTATATCTATTGCTACACTATTTTCAATAAACCTAAGTGCTGATCCAATTGAGTTACCTGGACTAAGTGCTGCCGCCACTATGTATGAAAATGCTGATGGCATTCCAACGCTGGCAGCTGAAAATGAACTAGATGTTGCCTACATCCAAGGTTATCATGCGGCGGCTAATCGTTTCTTTCAAATGGATTTTAATCGCCGCGCGGCCCATGGCACGCTGGCTGAAATTTTGGGAGCAAATGCACTAGCAAGTGATATCCAGTTGCGAACACTGGGTTTGGGCCGCTCTGCTATTGCCACATACAAACGGCAAACAGCCGAAGTTAAAGGAATAATGCAGGCCTACGCCAATGGCGTAAATGCATGGCTTGCAAACAATAGCTTACCGCCTGAGTACTCAGTATTGGAACTAACTCAGGCTGAGCGTTGGTCGCCAGTAGACTCAATGGTGATTGGTAAGGTGCTGGCATTTCAATTAGGTTTTGGTCTGGATATTGATGAAACTATCAAGTTAGGTGCTTATTTACAAGCTGGCGAGATTGGCGGTTTTAATGGGCTGGCTCTGTATGCGGAAGATCTTTACCGAAAAGAGCCACCAGATACAACTCCTACACTGGAAGGATTTCTGGATTCGATTGGGGGTGTTGGTGGTGTACAGGGGATCGATTCTCCTGCACCTCAAAGCAAACAGACACGCAAACTCAAGCGACAATTAGATCGCCAGCAAATCTTTGCCAAGAATTTCAAAATCAGCCAGCAAGTACTTAAGCTGGCAGCAGATTTGAAAAGTAAAACTATTGGTGTGCCGCTGCTTGATACCAGTGATCGTGATGTGAAGGGTGAGAATGGCTCGAACTGGTGGATGATCAGTGGTGACAAAACCATTAGTGGGCATGCAATGATAATGAATGACCCACATCTTTCATTAGGAGCTCCTTCTATTTTCTATGAAGTAAGTTTGGTTTTTAGAGATACAGATTGGTCAGTAAGTGGTGTTTCATTTGCTGGAATACCTGGAGTAGTGCAGGGCTGTAATGATTATCTGTGTTGGGGCTCTACCGTTAATCCAGTAGACCAAACAGATACATTTTTTGAAGAATTTGCTCTGAACAGATGGGGCCTGCCCACCGATACCATGTATAAAGGTGAAGCCGAACCACTGAAAGTAATTTTACAAAGTTATTATGTAAACCAGTTAGATGGTATGCCTGATAATACTGAGCGTGCAAATGTAGGCTATGACGCAGGTGGCATAACTTTTGTTGTACCAAGGCGGAATAATGGCCCAATACTGAGCATAGATGGTAATACTGGTTTATCAGTTCAGTACGCTGGCTGGGGTGCAACTTTTGAGCTTCAGGCATTTCTGGAAATGAACCACGCGCGCTCGCTTGATGACTTTAAGGCTGCCCTGCAATACTTCGATATTGGCTCGCAAAATTTCGGCTATGCCGATATAGATGGCAATATTGCCTATTTTGCTGGTGCTGAAGTACCGATTCGTTCTGATTTACAAAAGGGTTTTATTGATGGTTCTCCACCCTGGTTAATTCGTGATGGAACTGGCGCTGCTGATAATGAATGGATGCCGGTTACAAACCCTCAGCCTAATCAGGCCGTACCATATGAGATTTTATCGTTTGCGGAAATGCCCCAGACGGTGAATCCTCCAGAAGGTTATATTGCCAATGGTAATAATGATCCTATCGGTACCACTTTCGATAACAACCCACTTAATCAGTTACGACCCGGCGGTGGTATATATTATTTAAACCACGGCTATGCCGATTGGCGTGTAGGTAGAATCGATCGTGTGCTGAAGGATTTGCTAGATAGTAATACGGTGATAGATAGCGCCAATATGACCGCCTTGCAGGGGAATAATAATTTGCTTGATGCGGAAATGGTGATGGGTTTGATTGGACCATATTTGCAGGCGGCTAATATACCTGGCAATACGGCGGTTGGTGAGGCAATAAATCGTTTACTGGCGTGGGATTATTCAACTCCAACTGGTATTCAGGCAGGCTTCGATCCTGGTGATGACCCAAATAACCTGCCAATTCCTTCTCAGGCTGAAATAGATGCCAGTGTGGCAGCTACACTATTCTCGGTTCTAAGAGCGCAGTTGCTTAATAATACAATTGACGGGACTCTTGATTTTATCGGGCTTGGAGCCTACAAACCCGGCAGTGTAACTACATGGAATGCACTTATCCACAGGCTTAAAACTTACCCAGAGGATGGGGGAGTTGGGGCTAGTGGTATACCGTTCTTCAATGCACCGGGTGCTTCATCTCCTGAAGAAACTATGACCATGATTTTAGTGAAGAGTATTCAAGATTCACTTGAGCTACTGGCTTCCGATGAGTTTGCCCCGGCATTTAATAATTCAACCAACCTGGATGATTATCGTTGGGGTATGTTGCATCGAATCGTATTTGTACATGCCTTTAATGCAGATCCATTTAATATTCCCAATGGTGGTGGCTTCGCCCAGCTTGGTGCAGGGTTACCGGGGGTTGCAAGAGCAGGCGGCTTTGGAGCCGTGGATGCATCTCATCATTCCCCTCGGGCTGATAGCCTAAATGATTTTATGTTCTTCAATGGTCCGGCTCGACGTTTTTGGGGGGTAATGGATCCAATGGGAATCGATGGGCATGAAATACTGCCAGGTGGTAATAATGGTATTTTCCTTCATTCTTGGTATTCGAACCAGCTTGGTCGTTGGTTGACCAATCAGTATCATCAGTTAAGTAAAGGTGAGGCAGATGGTATCAATAATGCGATTATAGTTACCGACTTTGTGCCCCAATGAAAGAATAGCAAAGTAGTTACACTAGCGAGGTTGCGGCCCGGCATCTGGATCAGATGTTGGGCCGTTTTTTATCCAACTCAAAGCAAATCCTAGCATTTCTTGGTTGCTCTTTATTTATCTCGTAATGTTGCCTAGCAGCACCTTTCTAAGAACATTGCCAGCCATGTCGTCTGGCTGGAACTTGGTGTTAATGGTGATTAGTTGCATATGATACTAATTTATAGGAAATAAATGAGCAGAACTATTACTTCTATTTCAAAATTAGATGTGTTATTTTCGGTACTGGCGTTATGGCTTAACAAAAAGATAACATTTGATAGCGCTAATTTTTCCCTAATAGTTAATAAATTATGTAGTAGGAGGTTCTGGATGCACCCGTTGAATAAATTTACAAGAAAAGCCTTATTTATGGCTATTGCCCTGACCGGCGGTAGTATGTTGGCGCAGGCACAAGATAGTGTCAACGCAGAACCAGAAGAGGAAGCCAAGCGCCTTGATAGCGTTGTGGTAACCGCGCGGAAAAAAGAAGAATCATTACAAGATGTGCCATTCTCAATTGAGGCACAAACTGAAGAATATATGCGCAATACCGGCTCTGTAGATATGGAAACATTAGCAAATAATGTTGCTGGTTTCAGTGTGCAAAACCTCGGTCCTGGTCAATCACAAGTCGCTATTCGCGGTGTATCTTCTGGTCAGGTTGTGCGCGATCAGCCTGGTGTTAAAGAGCAGGTTGGCGTTTACCTGGATGAGTCCGTAATTTCCTTGTCATTGTTTACCCCTGATCTGGATTTATTCGATCTTAACCGGGTAGAAGTTTTACGTGGACCGCAAGGCACTTTGTTTGGTGCTGGTTCACTGTCTGGTACAGTGCGTTACATTACCAACCAACCAGACCCAAGCCGTACTGAAATGAGTGCTGAAATTACTGGTGCCAGCATTAGTGGCGGCGGTACTGATAGTGAGTTTAGAGGTATGATGAATGCGCCAATTGGTGATTCCTCAGCTTTCCGCGGAGTTGCTTATTATAAAAACTACGGTGGCTATATTGATGCGGTACAACCAGATGGTAGTGTTAATAGAGATGTAAATAATGGTGAGCGATATGGGGGCCGTTTAGCATTTACATTTGGTACTGATAATCTCACTGTTACCCCTAGAATTGTATATCAAAAAGTTGATATGAACGGCTATAACCGAGTGGATATGTATAATATTCTCGGCAACCCTTTCACTACCACAATGCCGCGTGTAGATCTCGGTGAGAGACAGCAATATACTCAGTTCCAGGAAAAATTCATTGATGACTTCACCATGGCTGATTTAAACATCAGTTATGACCTGGGTAATGCTACTTTCACATCTGTGACCACCTGGACCGATAGAGACATTACAGTTATCCGTGATGCTACCCAGTTAACAGCCTCGATCACTGGTGGCAATATTGGCTTCCCTGAAGATATTTTCCGCCTGGATGCACCACTTGATGATAGTACAACGGTTGAGTCACTCACTCAGGAAGTTCGCCTTTCTTCAAATGGTTCCGGGCGTTTGTCCTGGGTCGTTGGTGGTTTTTATAGCAGCATAGATCGCCAATATGGCCAGGGTCTGTTAGTACCCGGATTTGAAGATGCTACCGGTATTCCTACTGCGGGTATTATTGCACCTAAAGATGGCTTGTTCTGGTCGGATATCCCTTATACCTTTGATCAATTTGCGGTATTTGGTGAGCTGACCTATCTGGTTAATGACCGTTTCAGTGTAACTGGTGGACTGCGTTATTATGACTTTGAGGAGAATCGTACACTAAACTTTGATGGTATTTTTGCTGACCAAACCATTGGTGAGAAAGGTAAAACAACATCTAGTGGCGTTGCTCCAAGGTTGATGGCAAGTTTTAGCCTTAACGATAACACTACATTGAATGGTCAGATATCTCGTGGCGTGCGCCTTGGTGGTATCAACGATCCATTAAATGTACCCCTCTGTTCAGCTGAAGATCTTGAAACCTTTGGTGGTCGTGATTCCTTTGAAGATGAAGAGTTAACTAATTTTGAGATTGGTGCCAAAACCACCTTTAATGATGGCCGTGGAATCTTCAATGTAGCCCTGTTCTATATGGATATTGAAAATCTACAGGCAACACTAACTGCTGGTACTTGCTCATCGCGGGTGATCTTTAATGTGCCTAAGGCGACCAGCACAGGTATTGAGGTTGAGTACAAGCTGCGCCCAACTGATAACCTGGATCTGTCGGTTTCAGCCAGTTATATCAATGCTGTACTGGGATCAAATGTGACCTCGACTGACTCTAATGGAAATACCAGTGTTATTGCGGGCATGAAGAAAGGCAATCAACTGCCTACTACGCCTAAATTCCAGATGTCAGCTAATGCGGTTTATTACTGGCCAATAAGCACCACTTGGGACGGTTATGTGAGTGGTACATACCAGTTTGTTGGCTCGCGCTATACTCAAATTGGCGACCAGGCAGATGGCTTTGGTGCTGTAGATCTATCGGTTTACCCGCTGGGATCACCTGATACTGACTTCTTCTACTTCAATCCTGAGTTGCCGGCTTACAGCCTAGGTAATGTACGGGTAGGTATGCGTGGTTATAATTGGGATGTCTCAGTATTTGTAAATAATATTCTAGATGAAAATGCTCGCTTAGGTCTTGATCAAGAACGCGGCACATTGGCACGGGTAGGTTACCTGACCAATCAGCCACGGACTATTGGCTTTACAGTTCGTTACACATACTAGGAGGTTTCTTAGATAGCTAACAAAACGCCACCTACGGGTGGCGTGTAATAAAAACCCCGGCTTTAAACCGGGGTTTTGTTTTAGGATGGTCAATCGGTAGTAATTTGACAGTTTGTCTGGCCGTTGCTATTATAATTTAGCATCACCAATGGAGTTGTGGTGTGACATTGATGTGGCCGATATGATGGAGTTGTGTTTATCCATATGCTGGAACTATTGATGTTAAAACCTAATGGAGAAATTAACATGCAAAGCAACAAAGCAACAAAGCAACAAAGCAATATAAACTCAATATGAGCAACAAATGGGCAGCTGGAATTATTGCCGTAGTTATAATGCTTACTTCTATGGGCATCATTAATGCACAAGAGATGCCATCACACAATCAGCAAGCAGGTACTATAGGCTATAGTGGTGATTACTCTTTTGCAGATATTATTGCTGATCAGACTGCAAAGGTTTTGGGTGCTGACCCCGAGGCGGAAATCAGTTTTAAGATAACTATTCCAATTATAAAGAATGGGCAAGCATTACTAAGTAACTCTTATGAGCTTCTAGGCGGCCTCCCCAGAGGTGCCCACTCTGAGCGTTCTTCTACTATGATTACTTCGTATGAAATGACTATTCCGTTTCATGTAAGTGACTTCAGAAATCAAGGTGTATTTGATGAACCTGCTTTCAACGATCATGTGTTACATATACTAGATGCTTATACCGATCATGAGTCGTCAGGCAAAGGTAAGGAGCCAGGTGCGGGCTTATTGACTCATAACCCGTATGCCGCAGGTAATTGTGGAG
>CAZEFU010000081.1:0-7697 GCA_964511515.1 uncultured Wenzhouxiangellaceae bacterium | reverse complement strand
TCCTCTGAGTTAAATCTTCCACTCCTACTCAGGCCTCCGATCTGCGCCTGACTTGCCTGGATGTCATAGATGGGTAGTTGGCGATCTAGTATTACATCTTCACCAGCTAGAAACTCCATCACCCCAGGGGCAAGGTTTGCGTCCTCGGCCCAAAGTATATTTTTGCCGTGCTTCTCATTGCTCATAATCAATTCCATTAAATTCCGTTACGGCGAATTTTCGAGCCAGCGCTAAATTCATATTCTGAACTGCCTGGGTTGCTGCGCCTTTGAGAAGATTATCGAGGGTTACTACCAACACGAAATGTCCCGCTTCTGCTTCCGAACTGGTAAAGCCACCAATTTGTAGACTATGTTTCCCGGCGGCAGCGCGTACTTCGGGGATGGCTTTGCTGATTTTTACGAGTTTATTGTTGGCATAAAAAGATTCAAAACAGGCTTGCAACTCATTTGCCGACATGGGTATTGCTAGTTTTCCAGAAATAGTTAGCTGTATGCCCCGAAAGAAGCTCGCCACATGCGGCGAAAAACGCAGTGCATGTTTTAGTGTTCTGGCAACTTCGCGCTCATGGATATGATCTGTTAATGCATATGGAATTAAATTATCTTGAAGGGCTTCTGGATCATTATTGCGTGAGGGCGCGGTTCCTGCACCGCTGTAACCGGAGACTCCAAAAACGACAGGTGGTTCTATTAGTTTATCAATAAGCGGAGCCAAGCCAAGCTGCATGCCGGTTGCATAACAACCAGGGTTGGCGATGCGGCTGGCATTAGTTATCTGTTGTGCTAGACGCTCCGGTTGCCCGTAAATCCAGTTATCGTCAAAGCGGTAATCTGCGCTTAAATCAATAATGACAGTATTGGTAGATTCCTTATCTATCGCAGCCACAAAATCTACAGCCAAGCCATTGGGCAATGCCAGAAAACAAACATCCAGATTTAAAGCTGCCACGGAATCTGGTTTAAGTTCAGCAAAGCGTAAGCCTGTAGTTGTGAAACCTTTTATAATTTCACTTACAAATTTACCCGCATGGGCGCGAGAACTGGCTGCCACAACTTCTAGCTGTGGGTGTTGATCCAGCAGGGTTAACAACTCGGCGCCCACATAGCCACGCGCACCTATTACTGCTGCCCGAATCATTCGAGCTCACCGCTTACAGCTTGCCAGCCATCTTCACGAGCAAAGGCATCTTCGATACAACTGCTTGCGGTTTTATAATCCGGCATACCGTAGGTAAACCCAGTCCAGTTTGAATCTTTCACGACAAAGTCTGCCTGCTGAAAATACCAGGCGTTGATTGGATTGGCCCGGCGCGAACGCCAGTAGAGCGCTGGGTATTCTGCTCGCAAACGTTGCCAAAGAGCTGCGCCTAGACCTTCGCCCTGAGCTTCAGGTGTAACGGCGAATTTATCCAGATAAGCTATACCATCTTTACCTTCGGCAATAATTGCAGCAGCTCTGCCACTGCTGGCTAACAGCATTGTTTGCAATTTTAACTGCTCAAAATAATCTGCTTGTAATTCGCGCTTGAAACTTTGCTGTAGCAAGTCTGTAAGCATGGTGCGCTGCTCTGTGGCAATAGTATCCAGTTTAAATATGCGCTCACCTTTACGAATTAGTGTACCCGCACCCTCATGGGTAAATAGCTCTCTTGCCATATTATCAACAGATGTAATTGAGACCGATGCCGAAGGCGGCAATGGCTCTAATAGCTGCTGAATTTGCTCCAGCTTCAGGCGCATTCCTGAATGTACCCAATCCTGATTCATTAAATCATGAAAGTCTTCAGTCAAGCCGATAGCAGAGATAAGACCGCCATTGGCATCCAATAAACCACCAGTTGGGGTGGCAAAGATAACCTTATGTGGTGCCACTGCCCAGATCAATTCGCGCGCGGCAATATCTGCATTAATATTTAACACCTGTCCTGCTGGGGATTCTCCCAGGCAAGTTACTACTGGTAGTATTCCTGCATTTACGGTGTCGCGAATACCTTCTAGTTCAACTGAGCTAATTTCCCCTACCAAACCGTAGGTTTCGCGATCCAAGTAATCGCAAGAGAACACTCCATGCTGAATGCCCTGAGCTCTTACTCCATGGCGTTCCAATGCTTCTACTAATTTTCGATTGGTACGATATATTACAGGTCGTACGACCGCCATAGCAGCCTCATCAGTAACCCGCAAGCCGTTCTTTCTTTTGGTCTCAACCCCCGCCTCTGTTAGTGCTTGGTCTAACTGCGTTCCAGCGCCATGTAAAACAATTGGAAATAAACCTAAATGCCAAAGAAACGCCAACGCTGCTGCTAATTCTTCCAACTGCTCCTCAATTAGTCCACCGCCCACCTTAACTACAGCAAATCGCAGTGCATCTACTGAACTAAATTGACGCAGGTATAGTCTGGCTTCTTTGCTGGAGCTCAGCTGGCCTAGAACCTCGCGAACTACGCTGCGCACATTAGTTGACATTATTTATAATCCTGGAATAGTAGTTATAACACTGCTCCAACTGGGCCAAACTGACCCATTCATCAACTGTATGTGCCTGGGCTATATCTCCCGGCCCAAGTACAAGGGCTGGCAGGCCGTGAGCGGAAAATAGAGAGGCTTCGGTCCAGAAATTTACCGGGCTGCCAACTTCAAGACTCTGAGCTATAGCAAATTCTTGTGCTTGTTTATCGGTTTGTGCTGCTGCAGGTAATGGCGGCGCCATCATTGATACTTTCCAGTCTACTGGTAAGCCATCTGCTGCTGCCAACATTTGATCATTGAGTAGTTCACTGCTCGTGCCCGGAGGTACTCTGGCAGACCATGCAAGGCTGACTTTTTCGGCGATCATATTATTTTTTTCACCGCCTTCAACTCGCCCAATATTAAAACAGACCCCCGGGTCATCCTCAGTGCTACGGGCTGCACTAGCTATTTTTAAGGCCCGCCCCGCCCAGGCAGACATTCTGTGAATAGCAGAGTCAGCCAGGGTTCTGGCAGCAGATGAATGCCCACCTTCGCCGTGGAAATCACAAAATACTGAAAGGTAACCACGATGCGAGAAAATAGCCTGCATCATGGTAGGTTCGGCAACAATTACCTGTTTAAAGTTATCGGCCTTGCCGCTGTTTAAAAAGTTTTGCACGCAACAGCCTCCTGCGCCTTCTTCATCACTGGTAAATAACAGTGCCATTGGGGCTTTAGTGTCTGCTGCTAATGCCAGTAAAACCGCGGCTGCGCCTTTAATATCGCAACTGCCCCGGCCATAGGCTTTATCATCTCTTACTTCTAACTTAAACGGATCTCTTTGCCAAGCTTTTGTGACTGGTACTGTATCGAGGTGTACATTAAACAATACCTCTGCCAATACCTCTGCCTGTCCCCTGCTGGCGAAGATAGCAACATGGCCATCTTTATAGTCTGTTACCTCGATGGAAAAATCACTTAGCTGTTGACGAATGTAATTTACCAAGTCGCCATCGGCTGGTATTTCTCTGGGTGGATTGGTGGTATCAATGGCCACCAATGCACTTAGATGCTCAAGCACCTTATTGTTATTAATATTCATTGTTTACGCACTTTAGCTGCCAGGGTTGAACTCTGACCAATTAGTTTAATAAAGCCTTCCGCCTCTTGTGGGGTCCAGCTACAGCTTTGTGCATAGACTGAGTCTGCATCGCGTAACATCCATTTTGAAGTAACCGCAGTTGCGTGTAGAACCCCACCACTAGTTTGTAATTCCACTTCGCCGCTAACATGCGATTGTGAGCTTTTCAGATAGGCTTCAAGGTCGGCCTTATGGGGTTCATAAAAGAAGCCGGTATAGACCAGATTGGCCCAGCGATCAGCGATGGTCTGGCGGAAACTATTCTGCCAACGGGTATTAACTGTATCTTCCAATGCTTGATGGGCAATTAACAAGGCATCGATGCCGGGGCATTCAAATACAATTCTACCTTTCAAGCCAATAGTGACATCGCCAGTGTAAATATGCCGACCTACACCATATTGCCCAAGAGAATGATTTAGCTGCTCGATTATTTGGGGGCCAGGCATACGCTCACCATTGAGGCTAACTGCCTCGCCCTGCTCAAAACCCAGCTTTACAGAAAGACGTTCATCTGGCCATTGCGCGCGCGGCTTGCACCAAACATAAGTATCTTCTGCCGGGCTTTCAAACTCATCAATTTCCTGACCAGATATAGTTACTCCCAACAGATTCTCATTGATTGAATATTTGCTATTGGTGCTGGAAACCGCAAACCCCGCTTGGGTGAGCTTGTCCATTTCATATTCCCGTACATTCGTGGTCTGCGCTTGCAGTTCTCGAATTGGCGCCAGTAATTCATAATCGCCGAGTGAGCGTACTGTTTGGTCAAAGCGGAGTTGATCATTGCCCATGCCAGTGCAACCGTGGGCAAAATAGCGAGTGCCTAGTTGATCGCAATACTGTAGAGATTTGCGCACAATCACATAGCGATCTGAGCACAACATAGGATATTCACCGCGCATTCTTGCCTGTGACCAAGTCAAGGGGACTACAAACTCATCCCAGATATCCTGGGCTGCATCCAGAGTTATGTGCTTGCTTGCACCTAACTCTAATGCGCGCGCCTCGATAGCGGCGACCTCTGCTGCATCCATTCCGCCAGTAGTGACGAACACGGTATGCACATCAAAACCCTGCTCTAGCAGTGTTAACACGCAATAGGAAGTATCGAGCCCGCCGGAGAAGGCTACTACACATATAGGTTTTTTCTTATTCATTATTTATTCTCATCAGCGATAGCAACATGGCTTTCTGGCTGTGTAAACGATTTTCAGCTTCATCAATGGCGCTGCAATAGGCGGCGTCCATTACTGCATCTGTGGCTTTTACATTTCGTCTTAAAGGCAAGCAATGGCTGAATATTGCATTATTGCTTAAAGCCATTTTGCGCTCATCAACGATAAAATGTTGATAGTTCTTGCGCAGCTCCCATTCTTGCTCAGGTTTGCCATAATATGGTAGCGCTCCCCAGCTTTTTGCATAGACTACATCAGCGTCTGAATATGCAGATTCAATATCGTGGCTTATTTGGAAGCTACCACCATGCTCTTTAGCATTTTCTTCGGCTGCACGAATAAATTGCTGATCAAGAATATACGCTGGCTCTGGGCATAATAAAGTTACATCCATTCCAAACTTAGTCGATATCAATGCAGCAGAATTTGCTACTGCAGTATTCAATGGGCGCGGATGCCAGGTCCAGGTAAGTACAAATTTCTTGTTTTGCACATCCCCCAAACGCTCAAACAGAGTTTGCATTAGAGCCAGTTCCTGACAGGGATGCACAATGGTTTCCATGTTAACCACTGGCACTGAAGAATGCTCAGCCAATGATTTAATTACCGGGTCATTGCGATCATATTCCCAATCCTCAAAACCAGGAAAGCAGCGCAAGCCAATTATATCGCAATAGCGCGAGAGTACGCCTGCTACCTCGGCAATATGTTCTTCAGCTTCTGCGTCCATAATTTCGCCAGGCTTAAACTCTATACCCCAGGCATCCTTGCCCGGTTGCAGCACGATAGCTATTCCGCCTAGCTGTTGCATGCCTAACTCGAAAGATGTTCGGGTGCGCATAGAAGGATTTAGAAACAACAGGGCTATGGACTTTCCCTGCAAGCTATTGCCCCAAGGGTTTTGTTTTAGGCGCTCTGCTAATTGCAGCATCTCCCGCAACTCTGCCTGAGCCCAATCCTGGGTGTTGATAAAATGTTTGATCTTTGAACCTTTCATGTACTTATCCTGCTAAATTAATTTCTTGTTATCATGTTGACAGCTACACCCGTCATCCAGGAAAACTATAACTATAAAAAAACCCGGCTACTGCCGGGTTTTTAAGAGTCTTTCATATTTACTACACGAACACACTCACCCGAGCCGAGAAATTTCTCCGCTGCGGCGTCGTGCTTTAACTGTGCTTTTGTTAATCATGTGTTCACTTTAACCACAAATGATTTGAATGGCAAGCGTTTGTGTAGCAATTCAATCATCTTCACAGTTCAGCTTCATTTGGTTACCCATGCTTGCTGGCTCATATCTCTCAGGTTCATTCCAGAGCATAAACACCCTGACCATTGCTGGCAGAATAATGATTGCACCCACCATATTGGCTAGGAATATAAAGGCAAGTAACAGGCCCATATCTGCCTGGAACTGCAAGTCTGAGAATAACCATGTTCCCACGCCAGCGGCAAGGGTAAAGCCGGTGAAGATAACTGCTCTACCGGTTAGTTTGAGGGTTCGATAGTAGGCTTCGTTCAATGAGAAGCCTTCTTCGAGCAAATCGTGGAGCCGGGAATAAATATAAATACCGTAATCAACACCAATACCTACGCCCAAAGCCACCACCGGCAGGGTGTTAACTTTAAGACCAATACCGTACCAGGCCATCAAGGCTTCTGCCAGAATTGCTACCAATACTAGAGGTAGAACTACGCTAATAGTTCCTAGTACGGAGCGGAAGGTGATCAGACACAGTACAATAATTGCCGCAAATACTAGCCCTAACATTGGCCATTTAGCCGCTTCAACGTCCTCATTAGTTGCCGCCATTACCCCGACATTGCCTGTAGCCAAGCGGAAGGCAAGCTCTTCACTAACCTCGCCAGCATCACTAGTTTGCTCTTCAACTTCTGCCATGTCTTCCGCAGATGCTTTATTCACTGCATAGGAGACATCACCTAAGCTATATTGCTCGCGAATCTCCTTCACCTTGTCGATAACCCGGTTAATCGTAGTCGCTCGATGATCGGTGGTAAAGACCATAATCGGGATAGTATTACAGGCATCGTTAAACAGGCCGGTATCAGTTTCAAGGTTGCTTACAGACTGTCGCAAAATAAATTTATCTCGTGGCAGGATGCGCCATTTTGCATTACCCTCATTCCACCCGGCATTTATGACTTTGACAACTTTAGGCAGGGTAATGACTTTTTGTACGCCTTCTACATTTTCAATTTGCCAGGCAAACTCGTCAATGTTAAGCATCACCTGATAATTTTCAGTACATGCCTGGTCATTAGCCTCGGCAATAATCGTCAGCACATCTACGCCTAAAGAAAAACGCTCCGATATAAGTAATGCATCCTGGTTATAGCGTGATTCCGGGCGTAACTCCGGTACGCCAACCTCAGAATCACCAATTTGCATATCTAGCGACTTCATAAAGCCAAGAATAAACACAACCACCGACAAAATCACCACAGTCAGGGCGCGTTTAGGGAAGGTGAATTTAGCCAGGAATGACCATAAGGGTGATACATGCTGGGCTTTATCTAGCAGTTTCTGTCTATATTTTTGTGGATTTCGCATGTTTACGAAGGACAGCAACAAAGGCAGCAGAATTAAATTAGTAAAGATAATTACCGCAACGCCAATACTGGCTGTAATCGCTAGCTCCTGAATGATCCGGATACTGATAAACATGATGGTCATGAAGCCAATAAAATCACTGACCAGAGCTATCACTCCTGGCGCCAATAGTTTATTAATCGCCTGGCGGGAAGCATGCATGGATGAGCGCCTGGGGATATTATCAAGACAAGTAACCCCCTCACTCGCCCAGGTATCTGCCGTCTTACCGGCAAATTCTTTTTCTACCACCCAGGCGGAGATTTTCTGCACTCCATGACTAACCCCAATTGCAAATATAAGGAATGGGG
>CAZEFU010000080.1:0-7721 GCA_964511515.1 uncultured Wenzhouxiangellaceae bacterium | reverse complement strand
CAATTTGCAATTTTGGCGGTATTATTTGGAGAGCACAGGATCGTGAATATTAGCTCAATTAAACTGCATACAGCGGACAAGCATATAACAAGTGACTGTGGTTAAAAGGATAGCTCCTACGCTTTAGTGGACACCCTGACCTAACTATCAGGAGTGTTAAAAATGCCAAAACCTGGCCCCAGAACGACCTATAAATATACCGAGCAGTTCAAAGCAACAGCTGTGCGTTTAAGCTATCTATCAGGCGTTATGTCAAAAGATGTTGCAGAATCGCTTTACATTCATCCATTAATGTTGTCTCGTTGGCGTAAACAAGTTCGAGATGGGTTGATTATGAGCAAAGGTATTAAGATAGATAAAGAAACAGCAGCCGAACTCAAGGCACTGCGCAAGGTTAAGAAGGACTACGAGCGCTTGTCGCTCGAACATGACCTTTTAAAAAAAGCAATCGAGTTCACTTCCAAAGCAAAAGCGACATCTTCGCCTTCATCAAGTACTGCCAGAAAAGATTCCCAGTCAGGATGATGTGTCGTCTACTCAATGTTAGTCCCAGTGGTTTTTATGCATGGAATAGCCGCTCACCCAGTCATAGACAGCTGCATGATATGCAGCTCCTGGACAAAATTCGAGATGTTCATGAAGGCAGCCGAATGACTTATGGAAGTCCGCGAGTACATGCAGAATTAATTCGCAAGGGCGAACAAGTTGGACGACGGCCAGTAGAAAGGTTGATGAAGCAGCATGGTATACAGGGCTGTTCCGCTAGGTTGTATCGCCGATTAATTGGGCTTTCCAAACAGTACAATGCAGCAGAACATCGTCTACATGGGATAGAGGTAACTCGTAAGGATCAGGTATGGGTAAGCGATGTGACCTATCTAAAAGTAAACGGTCAGCCGCGCTACCTGGCAACCGTGATGGATCGCTATTCACGCAGACTATTGGGTTGGTCTTTTGGTAAAAACCGAACTGCTAACCTTGCTCGTCGCGCCTTACAGAATGCGCTTAAGATCCGTAAACCTGAACCAGGCGCTCTGTTTCATAGTGACCGTGGTTCAGAGTTTGTTGGGCAAGTTATGCAAAAGGCATTAGCAAAATACGGGCTGTGTCAGAGTGTAAATAGACGCAGACGAATGACTGACAACGCCCATATGGAGTCGTGGTATAAATCCATGAAGTCCGATATGTATCACCGTTATGAATACACCAGTGATCATGGCTTAAGAAAAGCGATCAGATCATATATCGACTTTTACAACAATAATCGGCTACACTCGTCACTAGGGTATGTACCACCCGTTGAATTTGAGATGAGATGCAGCTAACTAAATGGTGTCCACTTTTTCGTAGGAACTCTCCAGCGTAAAGCGTCGTTATACCAAAACCACACTATATAAACATGTTGCAGAAATTGTTAAAATGAGCTATATTTAGATCTTAATATAGTCTTCTATATAGGTCTTACCATGAAACAGATTTTGTCTAGTTGTTCCGCTAGTATTTCTGAGTTAAAGAAAAACCCGACAGCCCTGCTCAATGAAGCAGAAGGCTCCCCAATTGCAATCCTCAATCACAATGTACCTGCAGCCTACCTTATACCAGCAGATACATATGAGTGGTTAATGGATAGATTAGAAGACTTTGAGCTTTCCCAAATTATAGTAGCTAGAGAAGCTGAAAAAAATCTGGCTATTGAAGTCAATTTAGATGATTTATAAGCTTAAATTTTTACCAACTGCTTTGAAAGAGTGGAAAAAGTTAGCCCCGCCCATACAAAAGCAGTTTAAAAAGAAACTTAAAGAAAGATTGGATCAGCCTCACAATTCGGCTAGTCGTCTACGAGGTTATAAAAATATATATAAGATTAAGCTTCGCTCTGTTGGATATCGCCTGGTTTATGAGGTTATTGATAATGAAATGTCAATATATGTTATTGCTATTGGCAAAAGAGAACGTGGCATTGTTTACAACAAACTTGAATCGAGAAAAAAGGTATAACAAGCAAATCAACTTCGAGCGCTCTTGCTCCGGTTGTCGCTGAAATGTCTACGTTTTGGGGGAAGTCCAATATGTCCTCTGATAGTCATTACTCGCAAGTCAGGCCGCAAACACTGCTGACCATATCCTGACATGCCTGGGTAAATGCGTCGGTGCAACAACTGGCATCGACATCACATATCTGAGTCACGCAGGAGTGGCAACCGTATTCCATTGGTTCGGGACTGATTTGGCAGAGGCTCTGGCCACAGACCTTGGCCTGCAGGATACCGCCCTGTTCGATGGTGAACCCAGAATTCAGAGTGACTCCCTCCCCTGCGGCTAGAACAACCGCAGCATTTTGGTCTATATAGAATGAAGCATCAGCAGTGAGTTGCTCACAGGCCTCAAATACCTCATCAACCGTACTTGCTATACCGGAGGCAGTGCGAGTATTGCAAGAATCCACATCCACGCAGTTAACAAGAATATCGAGCACTTCGTTGTTGTTTACTGCACCGGAACCATTAGTAATAGTACAGACCTGATCCGGGTTGCTGGGCTGAGTCTGCACAATTACATTATAGTTGCTTCCATTGAGAATGCCGTTAGCAAAGGCAAAACCTCCGTTAACATCGATAGCCAGGTTGTACAGATTGATGTTGCGCAGAACCAGGCCCGAATCCCTCAAATTGCTTACCCGGCCACAAATTCCGTAGTAACCCAGGGGAAGGATAGCAATATTTCCTCCGCCGATGCCAATTTCGATGGTATCCAGTGTAGTGCTGAGGCCGCCATTCCAGTGATTGGCATTAAAAGTATTGAACAGCAAGTTAAAGCCAGTAAAACTGAAACAGGTATCGGTTAAGGAATTGACCCCAGGGTTAGTTGAGGATGTTGTAAAGCCCCCTGCACCAAAAGAAGATGTGCTACCGGCAAAAGAAGTGAGGGGAATATCACCTCGGTTTCCAATTAAGTTTATTTCCCGGGAAAAGTTAGTCGTGCCAATGCCAGAGTTATTGTTAATCGATATCAATATCAACTCCGTATTCTGTTCTCTATCCGACACCAGCAAGCGTTCAGAATTGTTGAATATGAAATTAAAACTTAGGCTATCATTAACTGTAAATAGTTGGTTCAGTATGAGTTCGTGGCCCCAGAAATTCGGTTCCAACTGGCCCGCGTTCAGGGTTACTATTTCATTGTAATCATAGAGTGCGCCATCATGGGTGATCGTTTCTCCAGTAGATGAAAAAACAATAGCGCGGCAATAAAAGTACGGGTAAGTAACTTATTGAGCATTCGGCAGATCCCCTAGAATTGGGTTGAGGCAGCAACTGCCTGATAGCAATATAATAGTGAATAAACAGAATCTTGCTCTGGTAACTTTGTGGGCATTTCCGGGGAGCGTCCCCGGCATTCGTAGGCATGTATGTATTGATGATGCGCCTGCCCTTTGCTTTAATGCGCCTGTCCATTAATGCCTTTTGATACCTTTATGCCTGATGCCTCTTTGATGCCTATTAACTGGTAGTATTGAGCAATTCAAGGTTAAACAGCGTAGATAATAAGCTGTTCAAGCATTTTATGGTTTAACATGGCGTTAGGCTTTTTAAAAGTTATTGACATGAGTATTTATTAACTTGCTTGTGAGAATGTTATGCAACGAATATATTTTCTAATCTTGACTTTTCTTATATCTGGCTGTACAACGCTACCAACCGTAGACTCTCTCCAGCAATGGCACAATAGTGAAGTCAGGCTTGTTACAATTACGCGAAATATCCTAGCCAGGAACCTTCAGCTTTGTCCTGACCATAGAAAGGATTATGGGTTTAAGGCTATCTGGTTGACCCAGAATGATCAGGAAATCGGAAAGATATGGTCAGCAACATTTCGTCTACAAGAAACGCCGGTAATCATAACGATTATTCCTGGTGCTGCAGCAGATCGAGCAGGCTTGCGCGTTGGAGGCAGCATTGTTTCAGTTAATGGTATTCCATGGTCCACTTCTGAGATAGATCAGAGGGCATTTGTAGATGAATTGGATGCAGCACAATTATCACCAACTATGCACCTTGGCGTGCGTCAAAGTATGTCTGCGGAGACTGAAGTAACATTTTTAGTTAGCGGAGATGATATATGTGATGCGCATGTTGTTCTTGTAGATGACCCGGGGACTTATGCGTACGCTCGCGGTCGCCTTGTGTCGATAGAAGCTGGCCTGGAGCAACTGCTTGATGATGCCGAGTTGGCATTTGTCGTCGCACATGAGGTAGCGCATGTGATATTTAAGAGTGCAGCGACGGGAAGAGAAAAAGACCTTGATGACAAGAGGGTTCGTTCTTCGATGGAAAAAGAGGCTGATGCAATGGCTATTAAATTAATGATTGGTGCGGGTTATGATCCAGCAGCAGCAGTTACTGCAGTTGAAAAGTTTGATTCTGCGAACCGCGGCTCAATTTCTAGATGGCTGGGTCTTTATGGGATTTATATGCCAACAGAGCAACGAGTAGAGTTATTAAAAGCTTATGCAGTTGAGGTTGGTAAGTGAAAAGTAGATGATGTGCTTGTCCTCTGATGAAGTTTTAAATATAGCCCAGGAGTAAATATGAATATTAATCATCAAAATTATCAAGAATTTAATATTGTACGGGAGCCTAATTACTTAAATGAAAAGACTACACCCCATTTATCAAGCAAAAGAATTAGTATAATTTTCATTAAATTACTAGTAACTGGTGATGTTCAGACCAGACATCTAATAGAAACGTTGAGTGCGGTTATTACTAAAAGATACTCCGCTTTCTGGACCATCATTCTAGAATGATGGTGTGGTTACCCAATGACTATCTTTTCTCAAGATATTCTTTGTTATAATTATCTATATCCAAATAGGATCAACCATAAAAATGAACATGGAACTCAGTCCAATAGGGATTTTACACACAATTTTCGGAATTGGCGCACTAATCAGTGGCTTCAAAATACTTTGGCAAAACAATCAAATAAGCTATGTTCCACTCACCGGTAAGATTTACCTGATACTGACTGTAGTTACAGCAGCTTCATCTCTTACTATTTTTAAGCATGGTAGTTTTAATGTGGCACATATGCTTGGAATATTGACTCTTATTGCAGCTTTGTTTGGTGTGTTGACAGAAAAAATGGTATTTTTTAAATCATGGAATAAATATGTTGTAAACCTGTTTTATTCCAGCACCATCTTATTCCATCTGCTACCTACAAGCACAGAAATCCTCACACGCTTTCCTCCAGAGTCGCCCATGGTGAGCTCATTGAAAGATCCATTGTTACTCAAGACCTTTCTGCTTGTTCTTGTGGTTTTCTTGATCATGTTGGTCTGGCAAATGAAATGGTTGAGAGGGCAGAAATAAACAGGTGGCAGGCAGTGTTGGCGTAGACTAAAAACTTTCTATATGGTCTTTGCGAACCCATGTTTGATTCTTTCATTGAATCAAATGCTCGTAGAATAAACTCACAGCTTGGCTCAACCCTTGGTTTGGTAAAGTAGTATCATATTACCACGTAATCTATATTAAACTAAGAGACTGTTACATGAAGAATTATGTGTTTACCTCCTTTGCTTTTCTCTTTGTCTTTGTTGTTTCTTGCGCTAATGGTGCAGAGGCTGAAGAAGCGTCCCCGACAGACCTGCGCGAAACCACTCTTGTTGGTCAGGTGCTATTACCAGGTGGATTTTCCAGGCGCGGCCTTGAAGTACACGCAACGGTGACAATACCCAACGGTGAGTCTTTTGATCAATGGTTACTGTTCAACAAAGATGGGCATTTCTCACACAAGTTTAAGGGGATGCTCGACAACGTGACTGTAACCGCGGGTGTTAGTTTTGAGGTATTCCGAATTGACCGAGAAGTGCTTTCTGAGAGTAATCAGGCTGCCCAAATAGATGTAGGAATAATTGACCTCCGAGACCGGTTGAAAAGGCATCACTTGATTATCCGATCCGAGCAGGGAAAGGCAACAGGTGAGATTAGGGTGGCTATGTGGTTTGGTTTACCTCTAGTAGGCCCGGGTGGTGGGCGGGTATCTCTTGGGTCTAAACAGTTTCCATCAACAACTTTAGGTAGTGAACAAGAGTGGTTAGTGCCGCTCAAAGCACAATCGATCTATTTCTTGGTCGAGCGGCCAGCTGAATCGAGACAAAACGACGAATGGCGCACTGGCCAGCAACAGCTGTTTGGCCCTTTTACTTCGGAGGCTCTACCAACTGAATTGTTGATGGATTGAACAGGATTTGCCTCATATTCTGAAGTCATGATGCGCCTGTCCTTTTCTGTCCGTTTTCTGTCTTCTGTCTCTGTCCTTTCGAATTATTAGCTGGAATCTTGGGTAGGCCGATCAAATACATTCGCCTAACAAAGAAAAGCACAAATCAAATCTACGAATAATGAACAAGCAAAAAGGAAAATAATGTCTCATTCAAAAATCAGAAATGGTAACTGTCTTTGCGGCAGCGTAAAAATTACCTCAAAGGAAGTAGGTAACAGTATTGGCTCATGTCACTGCGGTATGTGCAGGAAGTGGGCTGGTGGCCCGTTTTTAGCGGTAAGTTGTGGCAGCGAGGTTTCTTTTGAAGGTGAGGATAATATTAGGGTTTTTAAGTCATCCGATTGGGCTGAGCGTGGTTTTTGTAGAAACTGTGGCAGCAACCTGTTTTATCGACTGAAGGAAAGTAAGAAATATTTTATTCCCGTTGGTATATTTGAAGAAGATGAAGGTTTTGTATTTAGTCGTCAGGTATTCATAGATGAGAAGCCATCGTATTATAGCTTTTCCAACGAAACTCAAAATATGACTGGAGCTGAAGCAATAGCTAAATTTTCTTCATCAAAGAGTTAAAGATGGTGTGTAATAAACATCCACACATTACAAATGCTAATAACATTAGGAATAAGAATAAGTTAGCAATAAACAAGAGACCACTGTAGATGGCAGTATGCTTGGAAATAATCGCACGCCTAGAAAGCTTGGCAAATCCTGAAATTGCTAAGCATTCGCAACGATTCTTTAAAACAGGAAAAGGCGAATATGGCTATGGCGATAAGTTCCTTGGGATACGGGTGCCAATATTAAGAAAAACAGCTAAGTTATTTCAGGAAACGTCGATAGCCGAGATGACAAGGTTACTTAAATCGGAATTCCATGAGGTAAGACTGCTCGCATTGTTAATATTGGTCGGCCAGTATTCAAAAGCCAGTGAGAATAAAAAAGAAGCCATTTATAATTTTTATTTAAATCACACAAAGTATATAAATAATTGGGATCTTGTTGATAGTTCAGCCTATAAGATAGTTGGTGCATGGCTATTTGATAAAGATCGCACCGCTTTATATGAGTTATCAAAGTCAAAATTACTATGGGATCGCCGTATAGCAATTATTTCTATTTACTACTTTATAAGAGAAGGCGACTTTCACGCTATTCGCGAATTATCAAAAATACTTATAAATGACTCAGAAGACCTAATGCACAAAGCAGTTGGCTGGATGCTGCGTGAAGTTGGCAACCGTGATCGAAAGCTTGAGGAAAACTATTTAAATCAGCACTATATGCAAATGCCGCGAACGATGCTGAGATACTCAATAGAAAAGTTTAGTAAAAAGCGCAGGCAAGAGTATTTAAAAGGTGAAGTATAAATATATCAATCAGTGTGGCAAAATCTGTTTTCAGGCCATTGGGGTCTGAGAGTAATAACGAAA
>CAZEFU010000079.1:0-7759 GCA_964511515.1 uncultured Wenzhouxiangellaceae bacterium | reverse complement strand
TCTTTTATGGGACATATTTCATAACCATCCTCTTAGATAAACACTTGTGCCTGTTCTCCATTATAGGGTTAAACGTCGCTGAATCAATCAATTATGCTGGCGTTGGAAAACACCTGCCATCTGAGGCAGATACCCAAAGAGCCTTCTGCACTCAATACCTGGACATTTCTTGAAGCAGATTCGCGGAGAAATTGGAAGTGACTGTGCAAAGAGATATAGGTACAGAAATTCGTCAGCTTACCGAGAGAGTTGATATCTTCCCTAGTGTTCGTAGTACCCAAAAACCCAGACCCTTACCTGAGGTTATTCAACACCAACCGCCTGGAGCTCCGCCAAAAGCGTGCCCCAAGTAATACCGCAGCTACGCTTAAACCAGCAATCATCCCGATCCACATTCCGGCTGGTCCCATTTCCTTAGTGAAGGTTAAGTAATAAGCCAGAGTCATTCCCACGGCCCAGTAGGCAATAACAGTGTAAATCATTGGGATTTTGGTATCTTTCATGCCACGCAGACCGCCTGCGGCACAAACCTGCAAACCATCTGAAATTTGGAATATCGCGGCAAAAATCAGTAAATGCGCTGCCAGGAGGCTAACTTCTGGATTGGTATTTCCGTAAATAGACACAATTTGAGTTGCAAAGAAGAACATAAACAATGCTGAGAAAACCTGGATACCCAGGCCAAGAATAATTCCGTTAATACCCACATAGCGGGCACCAACAGGGTCACCACGCCCAATTGCGTTGCCAACCCGGGTTGTTATAGCGCCTGCCATGCCAAGTGGAATCATAAACAACAAGGAGGAAAAGTTAATTGCTATCCCATGGGCTGCGGTAGGTATGGGGCCAAGTTTACCGATAAGTAGTGCTGCAGCCACAAACAAGCTGCCTTCTACTGAGATCATTATTGCGATGGGCAAACCTACCCGCAGTAATTCACGGATTTCTTCCCAGTCAGGCTTCTGCATGCCCGAATATAACTCGAAGGTTTTGAAATGTTTGTGTTTGGCAGTATAGACCCAGAGCAATAATAATTGCAGCCAGAGTACAATTGCAGTGGCGTATCCACAGCCAACAGCACCTAATTCTGGCATACCCAATTTACCGAACATAAATATGTAATTTAAGGGAATATTGGCTGCGACCCCAAGAAAGCCGATGTACATGGTCGGGCGGGTATTTCCAGTTCCCTCAGAATAATAGCGCAATACCAGTTGCAAACAAATTGCTGGTACACCCCAGGAAATAGCTTTCAGGTAACCCAATGCAATTGGTCGTATCTGGGCATCTATACCTATCCATACTACTACTGGTTCTGCAAAACGAAAAAACAGAAATAGCAGACCCATGATCCCAATAGAAAGCCAAATAGCCTGCCTGGTCACCGCTCCAACCTGCTTATGCTTGCCAGCACCATCAAGTTGAGCAACGACTGGATTTAGAGCCAATAATAAGCCAAGTGCAAACAAAATTCCCGTCATCCAAATTGCCCCACCAATTGGTAAAGCAGCCAAAGCCAGCGCCCCCAGCCGACCTGCCATCACAGTATCTACAAAACTCATACCCACACCAGCCATTTGCCCAATAATAATCGGCAATGCCAGATACATTGTCCGGCGCATTTCAGGTATGGCTTGATGAGTGATACTATGAGGCATATGATTCTTCTTTGGGCATATTGTACCTGAAGATATGGGAGTTAAATTTGAAAAAAGCTTTGGTAACAGGAGCGACCGGCTTTGTTGGCATAAACTTGTGTCAGCAACTTGTGGCTCAGGGCTGGCAACTGCATATACTTTGCAGACCGAGCTCCAATCTTGGCCCCCTTAGCACTCTACCATTTAGCAAAACTATTGGGGATATAAACGACCCAGAGTCGATAATTGCGGCTATCCCAGAGCAATGTGATGCCATCTTCCATGTCGCAGCCAGCACCAACCTATGGAAGCGCAACAATCAGAGCCAATATCAAATCAATATTGGAGGCACCCGCAATGTAATTCAGGCTGCCTTGCAACAACAGGTAGGCAGATTCATTCATACATCCAGTTTTGCAGTATGGGGCTTCCAGCCTGAAGTATTTAATGAGCAATCACCTTGGGTAGACCAGGGTAGCTGGATCAACTACATAAAAACCAAACGCGAAGCTGAAAGACTGGTTAAAACAGCGCAGCGTGAAGCCGGACTAGATGCTGTAATCCTTAACCCAGGTCATATTCTAGGCTCACACGACCAACATAACTGGTCACGCATGATTGGTTTGATAGATACGAATAAATTACCCGGTGTGCCTCCAGGAAATGGCTCTTTTGCAGATGTTAGAGAAGTTGCTAAAGCCCATATCGCAGCTTTTGAATTTGGAGAAAGTGGCGCAAATTACCTTTTGGGTGGATACTCATGCAGTTACTTGCAATTATGCCGAAAAATTGCCGACATCCTCGGAAGAAAACCAGCAAACCGAGAAACACCTGCAATTGTTATACGCAGCCTTGGCAGAATAAACCAATGGGTAGCTGCATTTACCAATAAAGAGCCCGATATCACCCCTGAAGGTGCAGCAATGGTAAGTTGCCATCTTAGTTGTGATTCATCCAAGGCGGCAGATGTATTAAACTATAAAACCACAGCAATAGATGAGCTTCTGGATATTACTATTGAATGGATGCGACAGCAGGATATGTTAATTAATAATGACTGACCTAAGCCCAAAAGCTAAAAATAAATTGACGGTTCCAACCGATCGACTGATCGGTTCTGAGGACTGCCAAAACTGTGGCACCGAGCTGCAAGGGCCTTATTGTCATTATTGCGGCCAACCAGATAAAAACTTCTTCCGCTTTTTCCCGGCGTTATTAAGAGAGATGATGGGCGATTTGATGGACTTTGATTCGCGCATATCGCGCACCTTAAAGCCTCTATTGTTCAAGCCAGGAAAGCTCGCCACCGACTATATGCAAGGCCGCAGATTCAGGTATACATCACCGGTTAGGCTATATCTGTTTTCCAGTATTATATTTTTTGTTCTGGCTGGGTTTATCGCCAATCAGAGTATTAACGATGCGATGCTTGACCTGGGTTTAAATACTCCAGAAATGTCACAAAGTGAATCAATACCCCCAAGCAGTGAGTCTGAACTGGTATTTGAGGACACGAAAGAAGTTACTAACAAACACCATCGCAGTGGCGATATTCTGAATCTCGATTTATCTGACGACTCGGGTGAAACTGTAGTAATCGACCTACCCTTGGTTCCAGACTCTCTGAACAACTGGATAAATGCAGAGCTTGCTAAATCTGAGAGTAAATCAAAGGCCATCAACGATGATCCAACTTTAATAACTAGCAAGATTTTTGATCTAATGCCAATGACGATCTTCGCATTACTGCCAATTTTTGCCTTGCTACTCAAAATGTTTTATATATTCAGTAAACGCTATTACACAGAGCATTTAATCTTTGCTCTGTATAACCATAGTTTTATTTTTGTACTGGCAACTATCATGTTGCTTTTTGTTACCGCTATAGACTGGATAGTATCTAATAACTGGATTTCCGCGAGTGGCTGGATATACACCGCCAGCTCGTGGGCAATGGTTTTGATGTGGGCCTGGATGTTCATCTATTTTTTAATAGCAATGAAGCGTTTTTACCAACAAGGATGGCTGTTAACCATTACTAAATATGGGTTTATTGGTTTACTGTATATAATATTGATAGCTACAGTATCTACTTTTATAGCCATCATAAGTTTCTTGCTTCTCTAGCAATTTAAATCTGGATATAGCTTTCGAGCCACACACTAAAGGTATGGCTCCTATGCATAAATACGAGCTAGTTTAGCCAGTATTTAGCATGCGCACTAGCTGCATAGCGCCAGAGAAATATCGCTACTACTATTATCGCCGCTGGCATTGCTGCCATTTCCCAGCCTTTAACTTGGAACATGTCGCTAATAATAAACATATGCGCCATTTGCACGAATACAGCGAGCATAGAAATAAGAAACAAGTTAACTGCCAGTTTCTTTCTAAATAATAGTACCAAGGATGCCAGCATTCCAAAAATTACTGCAACTCCGAAAGCAATATTGACCCATTCCGGGGTTGCATTCATAAGTTGTTGATCTGCTTCTGATAAGGCATTAAAAGCTTCTGGCGTCATCATTAAATGACTAGCGTATGCCATTACACCAAGCCCATTCCAGAGCAAGGCAATTACAGCAATTATCCAAAATGAGGCAGGTACAGGAACTTGTGCGTGGTTTGTCATTATTCATTCTCCCGAATGTGAGGCCCCCTTCCAGGGCATTGAGTTTACTGGAAAAGATGCTTCAATTGCAAATCAGCCTGGTATATACCGGTGCTGCAGGCTGGCAAAAACAGCACGCATACCCAATGCTTCACCTCCAGATGGACGCCCGGGGCGATCACTATCATTCCAAGCATAAGTATCAATATGTACCCAGTCAGTTTTCTCGGTGACAAAGTTTTGTAAAAATAATGCAGCTGTAATCGCACCCGCACCGGTCAAACCACTGCTGATGTTATTCAGGTCAGCTATTTTGCTTTTTATCGCCCTGGCATACGGCTTATAAAGAGGCATTGGCCAGAGCGGATCCTGCACTGCATCGCCAGCTGTGTGGATCACATTAACAAGTTCTTTGTTATTTGAAAATATAGGTGGCAAATCGGGACCTAGAGCAACCCTGGCAGCACCGGTTAGAGTGGCAAAATCAATTACCAGATCAGGATTCATCTCACAAGCACGGGTCAAGGCATCTGCTAATATTAATCTACCTTCAGCATCAGTGTTGCCAATTTCCACACTCAGACCTTTGCGAGTTTGAATTACATCACCTGGCCGGTAAGCATCTGCAGAGATGGAATTTTCTACCGCTGGTATCAACAGTTCCAGTCGCACTGGTAAATTAGCACTCATAACTAGCTCTGCGAGACCTAGCGCATGGGCAGCACCGCCCATGTCTTTTTTCATTCTTAACATGCCGCTAGCGGGTTTGATATCAAGCCCGCCAGAGTCAAAGCAAACGCCCTTGCCAATAAGTGCTAATACTGGATGCTCGGGCTCGCCCCAGGATAAGTGAATTAGTCGAGGGGCGCGCTCATTCGTTGCCGCTCTGCCAACAGCATGGATTGCGGGATAATTTTTATCTAGAAGATGCTCTCCAATAAGAACCTTAAATTTTGCCCCCATTGATTCAGCCAACTGTTCAGCTTCATCAGCTAACTGAGCTGGACCCATATCTTGGGTTGGTGTATTAACCAAATCACGCACACGATTGCTCGCACTTAACAAACGATCAACCTCAGACTGATGTGCTTCAGGCAATAACAATCTAGGCCAATTTGTCTTTTCATTAATGTAACGACTAAACTTATAACAGGCCAAGCCCCAGCCAAGGAAGGCCTCCATTCCCGTCTCAGCACTCAATTGATAATTAGCACGAGGCAGCACGGCGGGTAAATTTTGTAGTAGCCGAATCCCGCCCTCATTGTTTCTACCTACCAGAACCGCAGATACATCGCCGTTACTATCAGGAATCACCAAGTAGCTGCCAGATTTTGCCTTAAATTGTTGCTGCGAGGCCCAGTTCTGAACCATTTGGCTTTGGTTTTCTAGCCAAGCCCCAAGTCCTTCCTCTGTAAGTACATGAATAGGAATGATCGTGTTTTCGCTAGCACTATCTTGCTTAAAAAACACACTAGGGTAAGTATCTGACATGAGGATTCCTGTTATTTATATATAAGATTGATTACCCCATATTATAGGAGCATCAAATAGAGCGCCACACATTGACCGCTATTATCGCGACGATATGCATTGCGAATCCATCACAAGGAAGCTCAAAACATGCTAATATTTACCTGTCCTCTGAGGTGTTCGCCAGTGACATCGACATATGCCTTGTCCCTATTTATCGACCTCGGGGTCGCAGACCCATAACTGGTGTGCATGTTCGCGCAAGCGAAAAGCCTGATGTTTGGCGAGCCACCCCACCTGGACCTTTTGGTTCAAGGTCACTGATGAAACAGCGGCACTTTTGGAGGACACTATGAGCTTGCATATGAATTCTCTAGCAATAAACATCTCCCAATTACGCCAGCAAATACGTGCAAAACGTCGGCAACTTCCTGCCACACAAAGAGATCTTGCCAATGAAAACATTGGGCAGCATGTAAAAATATTACTGCAGCACTCTAAACCTGCATCCATAGGCGTTTACCTGCCTTTCGATGGGGAACCGGATCTACGCCCGCTACTTGAATGGCTCCGGCAACAACAGATAAACCTCGCATTACCTATAATCGACCCTATCGAGATCGGCCTTATGCAGTTCTATGTCTGGCCTGCCAAAACAGACCTGCACACTAACCGCTTTGGCATAGAAGAACCTCAAAATACTACTGTGCTATGCGGCAAGATAGATTTAGTATTAGCACCACTTGTAGCATTTAGTAACGATGGCACTAGAGTTGGCATGGGTTCTGGGTATTACGACCGCTGGCTGGCTACTCAATCGCCCAGACCTTTATTAGTTGGCATTGCTTATGAGTTACAACGAGTTGAAAACTTGCCAAGAAAGCAATGGGATATACCAATGGATATGCTAATTACAGAAAAAGGTCAGTTTTCATTCTCCGAATAACCGACAATAAGAACTTCTAACCAAGAGAGGAGCTACAAATATGACCCAGGACCAACTAAAGCGACAAGTAGCAGAGGCGGCCTTAGCCTTTATAGATGATGATTGTATCTTGGGCGTGGGCACTGGTAGCACTGTCAACTGCTTGATTGATGCGCTTGGTAAAAGCGGCAAGCGCATTGAGGCGGCAGTATCTTCATCTGAAGAAAGCACCAAGCGCCTAGAAGAAATAGGTATTCAGGTGGTAGATCTAAACACTGCAGGCAGCCTGGATCTTTATATTGATGGCGCGGATGAGTTCGATAACAATCGCTTTTTGATCAAAGGCGGCGGCGGCGCACTTACCCGAGAAAAAATAATAGCTGCTGCTGCGCGACGTTTTATCTGTATTGTTGATCAAAGCAAGCAAGTTAAGGTATTAGGCAAGTTCCCACTACCGGTAGAAGTAATTCCAATGGCGCGCAGCATGGTAGCGCGTAAATTGGTTGGTCTGGGTGGTCAACCTGAATGGCGGGAAGAATTTGTTACTGATAATGGCAACTGGATTTTAGATGTGCACAACCTGGACCTGGTTGATGCTCTTGAAATGGAGCGCACAATCAACAATATTCCAGGCGTGGTTTGCTGTGGAATTTTTGCCCTGAGAAACGCAGATACTGTACTAATGTCTACGATAAATGGGGTTGAAAGATTCTAACAGCCCCTGCATACCGATAGCTGAATACAACATTCTATGTTTTGAAGGTAGTCTAGAATTTTGCGCTTACCACTGCCCATAGCTTGCTTGTATCAGAATAACCGCCATCACCACTATAGACAGCTGCCTTGAGTAGAATGCTGAAATTCTTATCCATCGGGATTGAAAAGTTAGCATTAATTTCACTACCGAAGTCACCACTGCCATTTTGTGCTGAGTAGTCATGATAAATGAGCGTCCATTTATTCTTACCAAGTTTGCCTTTAGCACCGAAGAAGAAATCATTTAGGCCAGCGCCCGGGGTTACCAGAAATTTATCTGTCCAACCATTGAAGGCATGCAGTGTCGCAAGTGGAGTACGGAACGCAGAACCACCCTTGTTGGCATCACCACCGAGGGAC
>CAZEFU010000078.1:0-7911 GCA_964511515.1 uncultured Wenzhouxiangellaceae bacterium | reverse complement strand
GATCAATATATCGGCGGAATCGAACACGCGATATTGCACTTATTGTACTTCCGTTTTTATCACAAGCTGCTCAGAGACGCAGGCTACATAGATTCAGATGAGCCAGTCACGCGGCTATTGTGTCAGGGCATGGTAGTAGCGGAGACATTTTATCGAGAAAATACCGATGGCAGTCGAAACTGGTACAACCCGGCTGATGTTGAGATTGAAAAAGACGATAAGGGCAAAATTATCGGGGCATGTTTGCGCACAGATGGCCAACCAGTGGTAGTGGGGCCGGTGGAAAAAATGTCTAAGTCGAAAAATAATGGCGTGGACCCACAATCAATGATTGATAAATTTGGCGCCGATACAGTGCGCCTGTTTTCAGTGTTTGCCTCACCTCCAGATCAATCGTTAGAGTGGTTAGAAAGTGGAGTTGAAGGCGCGAGTCGTTTTCTGCGCCGGGTATGGAACGGAGTGGAGCAGCATCTTGAGTCGGTTGAATTGCCTTTCCAATCAGACTATACAGGCCTGGAATTAACCAAGGCTCAGCAAGATATGCGACGGAGCTTGCACCAGACAATTTCCAAAGTTGGTGATGACATCGGTCGCCGCCAGACATTGAATACTGCAATTGCTGCCTGCATGGAATTTAGCAATGAATTACTGCGCTTTAATGCTACAGATAAAACTTCACAAATGATTCGTCATGAAAGCTTTTTGGCATTGGTGCAGTTACTATCACCAATAAGCCCGCATATTTGTCAGGGCATGTGGCAACGGCTGGGTAATGCTAGCCAGCTACACGATCAGAGCTGGCCGCAGGTAGATGAGAAAGCCTTGCGCCAGGATGAAATAACGGTTGTAATTCAGGTTAATGGGAAGTTACGCTCGCGCCTAACAGTAGCAGCTGATATTGCGAGTGAGGCCATTCAGGCCCTGGCACTGACAGACGAGAATGTGCAAAAGTTTACTGTGGATAAGCAAATTAGAAAAGTTATTTATGTGCCTGGAAAACTGGTTAATATCGTAGCAAATTAATGGTGTCCTAGATGAAACTGCTTAATAGAACAAAAATACTTATCTTACTTGTTGCAAGCTTGGTGTTGTTGTCAGCCTGCGGGTTTCAACTGCGCGGTGATTATGCACTCGATAACAAACTAGGAGCGACCTGGTTAGAGACAGTAGATGAGTATTCATCTTTTAGTCGTAAGTTAAATCGCTCTTTGGAGCGGGCTGGAGTGAATTTAGTTAGCTCACCTGAGCTGGCTGAAAGTATCATCAGCGTTAGTAAAGCCGCCTATACACGCGAGGTTTTAACTATTGGTAACGATGCTAGAGTGCGAGAATTTCGCATACAACTGGAAATTGAGTTTCGAGTATTGCCCGGCAAATTGAATCAAACTGAGACCGCTGAGGCTGAAGCAATACCGCCCAGATTAGATACCCAAATTCTACGCCAGCAACGAGATTTACGTTTTGATGCAGGCAGGGTGCTAGCGGCTTCGCGCGAAGAAGAGTTTATGCGTGAGGATATGATTACCACTTCTGTAAGTTTGTTTATGCAAAGACTAGGGCAGCTGGAAGCCATCAAGTAATGCCAATTAGACCAGAACAGTTAGGATCCCATTTACAGCAATCCTTATGCTCGATTTATTTGGTCGCGGGCGCTGAAGAGTTGCTGGTACAAGAAGCATCTGATGCCATTCGTGCTAAAGCTCGTGAATCTGGTTATCTTGAGAGGAAGATATTAACTGTTGAACGTGGCTTTGATTGGAATGACCTGGCTCTTGCTGGAGTCTCTCAATCGCTGTTTGCAGAAAAGAAAATTATTGAACTGCGCATGCCCACTGGTAAACCGGGTGCTGCTGGGGCAAAAGCTCTAAATGCATGGTGTGAAAACCCAGACGCCGACAACCTATTACTAATCACCTGTCCGCAATGGGACGCTAGTTCACGCAAAGCCAAATGGGCGCAGAATCTTGCCAAAGCTGGCACATACGTAGAAATATGGCCGGTTAAGCCGCAAGAGCTACCGGGGTGGTTGCGCCAGCGCATGCAATCTCTAGGCCTGCAGCCGCAGACAGGTGTAGTCGAATTGCTAGCAGACAGATTAGAAGGTAATTTATTGGCTGCAGCTCAAGAAGTAGACAAACTATGGTTACTTAAAGGTGCAGCTGCTGTTAGTTTAGATGATGTACGTGCATGGGTCACCGATAGTGCCAGATTTGATGTATTCCGCTTGATCGAGTGTGGCCTATTGGGCCACGGCGGACAAGCTTGCCGAATAATAACTTCATTGCAATCTACCAATGCACCAGCGAATTTACTGGTTGGTGCCATAGTGCGTGAAATAAATATAATATACGGCCTGCGTCAGCAGCTCGATAAAGGTCAGTCACTTGATAGTGCTTTTTCCAGTATGCGTATTTGGCGCTCCCGTCAGCCACCACTGCAAGCAGTACTCAGGCGACTTGATAGCACTGCTATTGGTAAATTGATCCTGCAATTACAATTACTCGATCGCCTTGCCAAGGGGCAGCTTGCTGGTTGTATCCCAGCCGATTTTTGGCTCGAACTGGATAAGTTCTTTCTGTATCTGTGCCAGCCTGCAAATCAGCGTGCAGCGTGAACTCCAAGGCCACTGAGTGGCTAGTTGCATCAATTGTGGCATATTGCTACAATCAGGATGTTTAAGGAGCTATTTTATGAGCACAACAAGTATTCGTTTAGACCAGCTTTTAGTTGAAAAAGCTACAATTATGGCCAAGGCTTTAAACCGAACCCCACCAAAGCAGATTGAACACTGGGCGAAAATTGGCAAAATCATGGAAGATAACCCTGATTTACCTTACGAGTTTGTTAAGCAAGCCATAATAGCTAAAGCCGAGAAAGAGGCAGGTAAGCTAGAGCAGTACGATTTTGGTTAATATTATCCAGGTACTACAGACGCCAAGCTTTAAAAGAACGGTTAAAAAACTACACCCAAATCAAAAGCAAGATCTGGATCAGGCAATTAAGGCATTGATGAATACCCCGCTGCTCGGTGAGCAAAAAAAAGGCGACCTAAGCTTTTTGCGCGTATATAAATTCAGAATGGTTAAGCAATTAACATTGCTTGGATATAGCTATCAAGATGACAGTTTGCTGCTCGAGGTAATTGCACTCGGGCCCCATGAGAATTTTTATCGTGATCTCAAGTATTAAAATAATGTTTGGAAGTATATACACGCAGTAGTTCAAGTCTTGAGATGAGCCTGTATTACCTCTAGCATATTGTGGATAAGAGTAAAATCATGTTAGATTGAAAGTGTAAATTTCACGGAGGGGTTCATTATGAGTAGAGCACTATTATTGTTAGTTCTGGTTTTGCCACTGCTTAATGCTTCAGTTAAAGCTGGAGACACTGATATTGATGCACAGAAGCTTGCTCAATCGGCGAAGGCTGATAGAATAACTGAAGATATTTCCAACTGGTTAGGTCAGCAAAATTATAACGAAAGCCGAATGTTGTTTATGGGTTTTAGATCCAAGTTTACACAAGAGCAGTTGCTGGATGTATTCACCACCGCAATTGAAGATCCGAGCCTATCTACTACTGCCTGGTTTCGGCTTGCGGTATATTGTCATCAAGGTAACCATAGTAGGTTAATGGGTAACTCTGGTTTAAGGAATGACACGGGAAAAGAAAAGTTGTCAGCTAGTCAGTGGTGCCAGAAGAACCAGATTTTACAACGCTACCAAAAGCTTGACCCCGACAATGCTTGGGCTTATCTAATCGAGCTGGATAATACCAAAGGGCAGCTATATAACAAGAAAAACATTCGACTGCTTGAGAAAGCAGCTAAGGCCAAGTTTGCCAATAGTTACTATAGCCAGGGTTTTAATCAGTATTCTACCCATCTGCAGCAATACTTTCGATTACACCCTGACTTGCTAGAGGAGCATGATGAGTCTTTTCGCGAGTTGGATCTTAGTGTAAGTTTCGATATTACAGACATGGCCAGCAGTTATGTAGCCTCGGTTGCAATTGTTGGCTCACCAAGCTATTTTCCAATAGCAAACATCTGTAGTCGAGGTAAAATTCTGGAAGAAGGGTTTGCGGAATCTATAAGATCAAATTGTTTAAAAATTGCCACTAAGATGAACACTGGTATCAATACAGGACTTGACTCAATGATGGCTAGTTCAATTATTATCAAACTTACTGAGCCTGGCTCTGAGCAACACCGAGAAGCTGTACGGCGCAAGATTGTTGAGAGGGAGGTAATGACTTGCGTTAGCTTATGGGGTAGAGAGAGTGTTGGGAAACTCTGGGTTATAGGTCAGATGAAAATCCATCTTAATGCCATCCCTTTGTATGCTAAATACTCGGAGAGCACGGCCTGGGCAATGGCGGCAGATGCATATTATCGGCAGCACTATCCGGATTTAAATGGCAAGCCCTCCGATTGCCTGTTCCTAGCAGATATGGATTATGATGCTGCTCTGAAATTCGAGCAGGATTATAAGCTAGGAGTAGAAATTAGATAAGCTAGGAGTAGAAATTAGATAAGCTAAAGCATTCAGGAGTCTCTAAGTTGTGATATTAAGGAGCTATATCCTTGTCATGCACTCCTGCGCAAATATCAATTTAGTGAGTAACTTCGCATCCTTGCGCACGACCAGTAGCTCAGGAAAAACACCAAGTACGGCGTATCTTTCATTTATAAAGAATATTCCAGAAAATAAATGTGCTTATACGCAAGTCAAAAAAACTATATAATCACTCATCCAGAATAAACATAAAATACTAATTTAGTATTTCTACTTTATTGATGAACTCCCGAGCACACATGAAAACAAAATATATAATCACCCTTCTTATACTACTGCCAATACTATCAAGCGCTGATGTCAGTGATTTATTAATCACCGAAATAGCAGTCACCCCAACGGCAGGAGAGTTTATCGAGATTCACAATAGCGGGGTAACTGATGTTGATTTGACTGATGTTTATTTAACCGATGCCACTTTCTCCAATGGTGGAATATATTATTATCAAATAGTTACAGGTGCTGGCGGTGGTGGTGGCTTTGCTGATTTCCATGCTCGCTTTCCGAATGGTGCCATGATTCTAGCTGGAGAATATCAAACAATAGCCTTAAATGGTTCTACTGACTTCAATGCGGTCTATGGTGTAGATTCAACTTATGAGCTTTACGAAGATGGAGCTTCTCCAGATGCAATTCCTGATCTGCTTGAAGCCACTGCAGGTTCAATTAATAATCAAGGCGGATTGTCTAGCGGAGAAGTAGCCGTGCTTTATTCCTGGGATGGGGCAACTGATTTAGTTCAGGACATAGATTATGTGCTCTGGGGCGATAAAGTTGAAGCCATAGATAAAACTACTGTTGCTATCGATGGGCCCGATGTGGGTACTATAAACGGTACATATCTCGATGATACTGCTATTTCCAATCAGGCGGTTATTTCGGCGAACCAACATCCTGGTGGCATGAGCTGGCAAAGAAATGTACCTTTGAATGAAGGCATTGAAACTCAGGCTGGCGGTAATGGCATCAATGGCAGCGATGAGACCTCAGAAGATCTCAATAATACATTTTATACAGCAAGCCCAACACCTAATGCTGCAGGCACTCCACTACCCCCACCTGTACCAAATATTATTATCAATGAGGTAGATGCTATAGATACAACTGAGTTTATCGAGATCTATGGCGGCATTGCTAATACCAGTTTAAATGATGTAACTTTAGTATTTTATCAAGGCAGTGACGATACTATTTATAATATTTTGGATTTATCCGGTAATAACACCAATAGCAGTGGTTATTTCCTGGTTGGTGATGCAAGCTTAACCCCTGATATTGTGCTACCAGAAAATAGCCTGGATGATGATGCCAGTGCTGTTGCGGTATTTTTTAGCAATGCGACAAACTTTAGTATTGGTGATCCAGTTACGGCAGTTGATTTGATTGATGCCTTAGTTTATGACTCCGGCGATGCCGATGATTCAGGCTTGTTGGCGGTTCTAAATACTACTGGTGGGCAAGTGGACGAAGACAGTAATTTAAATGCTAATAGCGAATCTAATTCAAGATGCTCCAATGGTTCTGGTGGTGCTTTAAATACCAGTACTTATAAACAAACACCACCTACTGCAGGCAGTGTAAATGATCAATGTCCAATACCTACTATTGGTGAGTATTATGCTGGGGTTGATACCACCAATGCTTTGACCTTGCGCACTACAGTTCATGACATTATCAAAGTCGCTGTTTCGTTTGATTATTCAACCTCCGGAAATATTAACGATACCTGGCATATTTTATCTGAAGCTGACGCCGATCCATTAGTGCCTGGAAATATGATCATGGTGTATAAAAATAACTCGCTTGAGTATTTCGGGGGTGGTATACAAATATATAATCGTGAACATACCTGGCCGCAATCTCGTGGGTTTCATCAAAACTCTATGGGCCCCAATAATGCCGCGCGCACTGACGTGCATCATTTAATGATTTCAGATGTGGGCTATAACAGCGATAGGGCTAATAATTATTATGATAATTGCAATGCCGCATGTAACGAAAATGCCACCACCAATTACAACGGAATAGGTGGTGGTTCTGGGGTGTACCCTGGGAATTCTAATTGGTTTAATGGCACAGTTTACGAAGCCTGGAAAGAACGCAAAGGCGATGTAGCCAGAGCAATGCTGTATATGGATGTGCGTTATGAAGGCGACCAGATCGACCCAAATAGCTCACCTTTACAAAACGAACCAGACCTGCAAGTAGTTGAAGACCCGTCTGAGCTTGGCAGTGGTATTCCTAAAATGGGGAGGCTTAGTACCTTATTACAATGGCATCTTGATGACCCTGTAGACCAAACCGAAAGGGATCGCAATCAAGTGATTTTCGGTTTTCAGGAAAACAGGAACCCCTTTGTTGATCATCCAGAGTGGGTGCAGTGTATCTTCCAGGATATTTGCCCTCAAGTCACCGACTCAATATTTGAGAATGGGTTTGAGTAAACCTTCATGACTCATGGGTCTGGCAATGTGAAGTTTTGCGCAGCTACAATTAAATTTACATCCGCATAAAATTGGTTTTTGTAATTACTAGGTTTTAACAAATTCTACACGCCTGTTGTTTGACTTTTCTTCAGGAGTACTATTTGTGTTTAATGGCTCGTTTTCCCCTTCTCCTGAAGTAGTTAATCGCTCGGCTTTAATGCCAAGGGTTATTAGAGTGTTTTTAACAGATTCTGATCGCTGTTGAGATAATAGTGAGTTTTCCTCGTTACTTCCGTCACTATCAGTATGCCCAATAATTTTAAACCCCCAATCAGGATTTTCACTCATTATAGTTGCTATTTTATTAATAACCCCCATAGATTGAGGTTTTATAGTCGCCTTTCCAGAGTCAAATAAAATACCGTTGGTTACATATTTTCCGTCCGCCATAATGCGTTTATACATTTGTCCTCCGCCCTGTGCAATACGAATATTTTTTATAGCGACTCTAATTGTATTGTCATATCCACCATAGCCTGACATATCGATGACAAAGACATCTGGGCGAATAGAAAATTTTGGTAGATTAATAATTCGTTTCTCGTTTATATAAAGTTTAAATTTTCCTTTATGATAAGACATCGCAACATGAGACCATGAGTTTTTCTCAATTTCAACAGATTCGATTACAAAATCTCTACTGGATGCGAACCCACTGACTTTCCCATATCTAAGATTGAGGTCTATATCATTACGAAGACCGCTATCACCCTTATTTATATTTTTAGAGTTTAATATAGTTTCTTTAAAAGAAATTGGATTTAATGAAATAGAGACGATACCACCTAAAAATCTTAAAATACCATTCCCTTTATTTCTGAAATTCAAAATGTAATCAAATCCGATT
>CAZEFU010000077.1:0-7956 GCA_964511515.1 uncultured Wenzhouxiangellaceae bacterium | reverse complement strand
GGCAATATAGGAATATAGGGCATTAGGATGATGCATTGGCTTAAACACCCACGCGCGGCAGTTGTTGGACATGATTTGGTCATGGTTTTGATAGCATGGCTATCAGCGAATTGGTTGCAGACCCAAATTCAGGGTGCGGCGCCAGTGAGCAGCTGGTTTGGGATTGAAACTGTACTGGTTCTGGGAATGCAGGGCCTGATGTTTTGGTATATCGGCTTATATCGAGGCTTATGGCGCTTCGCCAGCTTTCTTGATCTCTGGAGTATTATTAAAGCCAGTACGCTGGGCGGGCTGGTAGTTGCCACTGTTGTTCTTCTAACTGGTAATTCACTGGCTTCATCATCAATAAGCATAATCTCGTTCCCACTAATTCTATTTCTTCTGCTCGGAATTCCACGGATGCTTTATCGTATCTGGAAAGATCGACGCATTGAATCAATTTCAAGCGAGGGCAAACGCACCTTAATTCTTGGTGCTGGGCACTCTGGAGCATTGCTAGTACGTGAACTGCGCCACCGCGGTGGTTTTAACATACTCGGGATACTCGACGATAACATCAAGCTCAGCGGTGCTAGAATTCACGGCGTAGCTGTGCTCGGTGAAATTGAGAACCTGAAGGCTATTGCCAGTGAGAACGCAGCAGAATTATTAATAATCGCTATTCCATCTGCTACAAACCAACAGATGCAGAGAATAGTAGAGCACTGTGAAGTAGCAGGGGTTAAGTTTATGACCTTGCCTACGCTTCAAGATTTCGGTAATAATGCGACTCGAATAGATGAACTCAAACCTGTAGTTATTGATGATTTACTAGGTCGACAACCAGTAATGTTGGACTGGGATTCAATCCATGATGGTCTGGCTGGAAAAAGAGTGTTGGTCACCGGTGGCGGTGGCTCAATCGGTGCTGAAATATGCCGCCAGATAGCACGATTAAACCCGGTAGAGCTAATTGTTGTTGACCATAGCGAATATAACCTTTATCAAATTGATAATGAGTTAAGAGATGATTACCAAGATTTACTCTATGCCTGTGTACTGGGCGATATTTGTGATCCGGCTACTGCAGAAAAAGTAGTAGGTGACTATCGACCAGATATGATTTTTCACGCAGCAGCGTATAAACACCTGCCAATTTTACAAAACCAGATTCGCGAAGCCTATCGTAATAATGTGCTCGGTACTGTGCGCATGTCACAGGCTGCAGATCGCCATAATGTCGGTACATTTGTACTTATCTCTACCGACAAGGCAGTAAATCCCACCAATATTATGGGCGCGACTAAACGCGTTGCCGAAATTTATTGCCAGAATATGGATGCACGTTCAGACACCCGCTTTATTACCGTTCGTTTTGGTAATGTATTAAATTCAAATGGCAGTGTAGTACCACTGTTTAAGCAACAAATTATAAAAGGTGGCCCGGTTACCGTAACTCACCCGGAAATTTCTCGTTATTTTATGACCATACCCGAAGCATCCCAGTTAATTATGCAGGCGGCGGTGCTAGGTGAGGGCAGCGAAATATTTGTTTTGGATATGGGTGAGCCGGTGAAGATCACCTATCTGGCTGAGCAACTTATCCGCTTGGCTGGTAAAGAGCCAGGTAAAGATATTCATATTATATATACCGGTCTGCGCCCAGGCGAAAAACTATTCGAAGAATTATTTCATGAGCATGAGCCATATCAAAAAACATCACATGAGAAGATTTACCTGGCTAGGCACCGCAAGACAGCTTGGCCAGCCCTACAGGCTGCTATGCGGGAATCTGAGCTGGCAGTGAAGCGTTATGATACCAAGAGTCTGTACGGAACCCTGGTTACGCTGGTTCCGGAACTAGATCGGGCTTCAGCCCCAATGTTGGAAAATGTCATATCAATTAATCGCAGCCAAAGGGCTAGCTTAGACAATAAGTCATGAGTAGCTCTAAACGGGTGCGTAAAGCTATATTTCCTGTAGCTGGCCTTGGTACCAGATTCTTGCCAGCGACTAAATCAATTCCCAAAGAAATGTTACCTATTGTGGATAAACCGCTGATTCAGTATGCGGTGGAAGAAGCAATAGCTGCTGGTATCGATACTCTGATATTTGTTACCAGTAACAAAAAACATACTATTTCAGATCACTTTGATCATGCCTACGAATTAGAATCACGACTTTCAGAGAGTAATAAATCAGAGTTACTCGCTACTATTCAGAATATTATTCCCGAACATGTAACCAGAGCTGAAGTTCCACAGATACATTTGCTCGGACTTGGGCATGCAGTTAGTTGCGCGCGCGAACTTGTAGGTGATGAGCCTTGTGCGGTGCTGCTTGCCGATGATTTAATTAGATCAGAAGGCAAGGGGTGCTTAGCGCAGTTGATTGAGCAATTCGAAGTTAATGGTAACAGTACAATAGCCGTGCAAAGAATTCCAGCCGAAGATTGCATTCACTATGGCATGATAAAAGCAGCACCTGCTGGCAGCAGAATTGACTCACTTATCGAGAAACCAAGTGTAGAAGATTCACCTTCAGACCTAGCGGTTGTCGGTCGCTACATTCTCACTCCAGCTATTTTCAAAAAGTTAGATAAAACCGCTAATAATGCAGTTGGCGAAATTCAGTTAACCGATGCAATTTCCTTACTTCTGGAAGATGAAGCTGTAGAGTTTTGTGAATTTACTGGGCGTCGCTATGACTGTGGCAGCAAAGCGGGCTTTATTGAAGCAACTGTAGATTACGCTCTAGAAAGACCGGAATTGAAGGACAGGGTTTTAATGCATATTGCCAACACTCTTATGCTCGATAGTGAAGTATAAGCTACAACTAGAACTTAACTCTGAATGTTGTTATGAAAGTTAAAAGTCAAAATACTTGGCCTACTGGAAAAGTTGTCCGGCTCCGACACGAGTCTCAGGTGTTGAAAGACAATCCGTGGGGAGATACTGTTTCCCGGGATTTATTTATCTACACACCACCTGCTTATGATGCCAGCGAGGCTTTGCCAGTTTTTTGGGACTTGGCTGCATATACTAACGCAGGCCCTGGTCATGTAAACTGGCGCAATCATGGTGATAACTTACCTCAGCGCCTTGATCGCCTTATTGCAGCAGAGCAAATGGGGCCGGTGTTAATGGTGTTTCCAGATTGCTACACATCACTTGGTGGCAATCAGTATGTGAATTCACCTGCAGTTGGTCAGTATGAAGATTATTTGCTAGCAGAGCTAATGCCGTTGGTAGAAGCACAATATCCGGTTACTAACAGGGCGGTTTTTGGGAAGTCATCAGGCGCATACGGAGCCTTGCTACAAGTATTACGCCATCCTGATATCTGGTCAGCTGCTGCCTGCCACTCAGGTGATATGTTTTTTGATCTGGTTTATCGCCCAGATTTTCCCACTGCCTGTAAAGTATTGGCCAGAAGTAAAAACGATATACCAACTTTTATGCGTAAATTCTGGAAAAGCAAGCAACCGGGCGGCGATGATTTTCACACCATGATGGTGCTTTGTATGGCTGCTACTTATGCGCCTGAAACACCGGGTGAACTTACTTCAAATTTACCCTTCCGACTGCCTTTTGACCTTGAAACCTGTAAGCTTGACCCTGATCTATGGAGTAGGTGGCTTGAATTTGATCCAGTTGAAATGACTGATGAGCAGTTATTGGTATTAAAACAGCTCAAGGGTTTATACCTGGATGTTGGTAACCGGGATCAATATAATATCCACTTTGGTAATCGCATTTTTCATAGAAGGCTAGAGGGTTTAGGTATTGCCCATCACTATGAAGAATTTGACGGTACCCACTCAGGTATCGACCATCGTTTGGATCTATCCTTACCTTGGCTATACAGAAAATTAATGGATGAAGATGTTAGCAATTGAAATCACAGAATCGGCCAGTAGTTTCCTTAACGAACTGGTAGACAAACAAGATGAACCTGGACTTGGGCTGCGTTTACGGGTCATATCTGCAGGTACCCCAGCCGCGAATTGCGAACTGATATTTTGTGGCTCAGGTGAAAGCCTGGCCGATGATCAGCTTATGACAGTTGGTGATATATCTCTGTTTATTGAAGCAGCATCGAAAGACTGGTTAGAAGACGCTGAAATTGACTACCTCAATGAGCAGACCGGTGGCCGTTTGAACATCCGAGCACCAAAAATCAAAGGTCAGATACCCGCAGTAGATGCACCACTGTTTGATCAAGTAAATTGGTTGGTAAACACCGAAATAAACCCGTCATTAGCAAGCCATGGTGGCCATATAAGCCTCTTAGGAGTAACTGATGATGGTGTTGTGTCGCTGAAGTTTGGCGGTGGCTGCCACGGCTGTGGCATGGCTAATGTTACTTTGCAGAATGGTATTGAAAAAACCCTTAAAGAAAAATTACCGCAAGTAACTGCGGTAATTGATGCTACAGATCACGCCTCAGGCGAGAACCCGTATTACTAGCAGCCTGCTAGAGTTCCAGTTGCTCAGTCTACTTACTGGAACCTATATCTTTTAGTCCGTCCATAGAGGCATAGTATGCCGCCAGGTTATCAATATCTGCATCGCTTAATCCTGCTGCCATACCTGACATAATCGGGTTTTTGCGCTTTCCAGATTTGTAATCTTGCAGTGATTGCGCCAAATAGCTGGCATGTTGGCCTGCAAGCTTTGGGTAGCTTGGGTCAAGACCATTGCCATCAGCACCATGACAGGCTGCGCATACAGCTGCTTTTGCTTTACCAGCTTCGGCATCTCCGGCTACTGCCGAATTTAATAGAGTCATTGCTAACAAGCTGCCGCAGAGGATTTGTAAGAATAATTTAGTTTTCATTTTATTGACCTTTATTATTGACTGGCAAACCAAGCTGATATATCAGCAATATCTTCATCACTCATGCTGCTCGCTTGAGCTTGCATGGTTCCGTGAGTGCGGTCCCCTGACTTATAAGCTTTTAGGGCAGCGACCAGGTATTTTTCATTTTGGCCGCCAATTTTAGGTACTTTGTACACCGGATTTACATTGTTGTAGTTAGCAATTCCGTGACAACCTAGGCAAGTTGTAGCTTTTATTTCACCAGCCTCAGCATCGCTTGCAAACAAGCTTGGGCTTAATGTCAGCAGAAAACCTGTAATTAAGGTGTACTTAAGCATAAATTTAATTTTTTTCATTGGTTCAGACTCTCTTTTGGTATTTATTTGGGAATCAGACTAGTAATTATACATCTAGTTAGTGAGCCTTGTGAAGTCTGTCGCGTGAGTTGTGTATTTACTTATCTGCTGAAATGCCAGCGCCGCCTGTAAGGGTTAGCTTTAAAGCCTCCTCAATAGATATATCCAGCTCAGTAACTGCAGAAACTGGCAGGTAAATAGTATAACCACCAATCATATAGCTCATAGGCATATAAACTGCGACCATTGCTTCATTAGAGGTGTTTTCGCCAGTGCTTAATTGCGGGTAGACCATGCTTTCCTGAGTCACAAATCCGATCATTTGAAATGCCTGACCTGGTAATTGAACGCTAACCACGCGCCCTAATTTGCGTTCTTGGCCAGGATTGAAATAATTAGCGAAATCGCGCAAGGCAGAATAAATAGGTTTTACTAAAGGCACGCGTTCTAATATTTTCTCACCAAAGCCAAGTAATCTTTGGAAAAACAGCCAGTGTGAGAGTAGGCCAATGCAGGTAGTGAAGACCAATGCTAAAACAAGACCTAAGCCAGGAATATACCATCCTGCGGGCAGCACTTTAACGAGGACACCGCCGATACTGGTCTCGGCTGCTATTACCAGCCACCACACAAAGCTCAGTGTAAGCAGAATAGGCAGGACTACGATCAAGCCTTTGAGGAATAGCTTACCTAGTTGATTCGGAATGGATGTTGCCACCAGCAATCAGTCTCAGTCAGATTTTCCACCCTTGTTATGGCCGCCGGAGTGCCCGCCATGATGCCCGTCTGAGGAATAGTATGGGGTGTAGTATGGGGTGTAGTAAGGCCAGAAATAAGAGCTTCTGTTGTAATAAACCCGTTCGACTCGCTCAGCCCAAAGGTAAATAGTAGTAGCTTCGATAATTGGGTAGGCATAAATAAATTCACCAATTAAGCGTTCTTCTATCTGATCAATTGAACCTGTAACCGTAACCTCGCGCCCTTCGGCAAATACCTCCGGATCAAGGAACTGGTTTTTACAGGCGATAAACCGACCGTTAGTACCATCTTCATTGATAGGGCGCTGGCGGCTGTCGACAGGTTTGCCAAGAATTTCCAGGCAAGTTGAGTTGGCTTCTGGTTTTACCGCAATGATAACCCCGCCCCAGCGAATGTTTTGGTTTTGGCTTAGTTGCCTAGCTTGCTGTGGCTCTAAAGTGGGGTATTCACCCACTAATGGCTGTGGAATACTCACACAGGCGGTTAGCGCCAAGCTCAAAAGAAGAATACTGCCGATCTTTAGTTTATTTTTCATAATATATACATAATACATGGATTAGCTGACTCTGAGCTGAATAACATTTTTAGTTGTCCCGGGAAATAGAATAGATTTAACCGAAATACAATGCCAAGTGGTTGCCCTCAAAGCGATTACCAAGCATTCAGCGCTTGTGAATAGGCTTAACCGCCAGAATATCTGGCATAAAGTTTTTAACTAAAACGATAAATTCTTCGCTACTAATACTATCACTTGAATAGTAAAGCCGATTCCATGACTGCCGAATTTTCTCGATAGCACCTACTGCAACAGCTCTGAGCTCAGGTTTAGTGCTGCTTATCTGTGCAGCAAGTGCAGCGGCAATTTGGCTGGCACTGTCGCTGGCTGAAAACTGAAAACCAGCCTTCTTCAAGCGCGTTAAATATTGTCTATATGCGTGTAAAGCCGGGTTTTTATCCCTGTGTGCGTGAAAGCGCAGCAACAGTGGAACTACTATTGCAATGGCCAATACAACTGGCAAGAGCAGTAGCCACATCAGCCAGCGTCTATCTAGTTGATCCAGATTCAGCGCCTTGAGTAAGCTGGTTTGCGAGCTGGCAGAAAACTCTATTACCCAGCGGTTCCAGAAATGTTGAATCAGGTCAGTGTGATTGCGCAGCTCGCGCAGCCAGTTAAAATCATACCAGTTACGTGGCTCACCGATTGCTGCCCTTGCACCTGAAAGAATCCGTTCCGGGGCAACTTGACTGGTCGGGTCAATACGTAGCCAGCCGATAGAGTCTAACCAAACTTCAGACCATGCATGTGCATCTGACTGCCGTACCAATAAATATTCGCCTGTATTGTTGTAATAGCCACCTTGATAGCCAGTTACCACTCGCGCGGGAATCCCAGCCATGCGCATTAATACAGTAAATGTAGATGCATAGTGTTCACAATAACCACTTCGGCTTGAGAACATAAACTCATCGACGCTATGGCGGCCGAGTAAGGGTGGATTTAATGAATAGTAAAATTCTTCTTGGGTAAAAAAATCCAACACTGCTTGAATTAATTGTCGCTCGGAACCTGCGGGGTACTTATTTCTTAGAGTTTCAATCCATTTAACAGACTTCGGGTTGTATGCATCTGGTAAATCGAGCGCCAATTGCCGCAGGGTGTGCATTAACACAGGCGTTTTGCTGAACTTTGGTTCTGAAACTAACCGATAGCTCAGAGTGTTGGTAACAGCCTGCTCGGTCACCAGCTGGTAGTCGATGGTTAAATGACTATCTGCAGGTCGCACCACTGGGTAATCGAGTGCATAAAGCCAGCGTCGCTCACTTGGTTCAAGTTGAATCTGATAAGCAATACTATTGGCGCTTAGTGTTGGTAGTTCTTTTGGAGCCATTTCACGGTAGCCACTGAACAGAGTGGTCCAGCGCCTGCCATCAAAATTCCACAACACTGGACCACGCCAGTACAATTCGTTGTTAGCGGGTTTGGATCCAGTAAATTCGACCCGGAATGCCGGGCTGTCATCCATAAACAGGCTCTGGATAC
>CAZEFU010000076.1:1188-7985 GCA_964511515.1 uncultured Wenzhouxiangellaceae bacterium | reverse complement strand
TTTGAGCATTCTTTCGAGCTGATCTTGACGGTGTTCAAACATAAAAGATCTCCTTATGTAGGTGATTTAAGTATTTAACAAACTGCAAAAAAAAACCGCAACAGCTAAGCTGGTGCGGTTTGTTTGTGCTTTGCAGTATTTATTCCGGCACAGCCACAGTTTGCTGCTGTCTGCTTGTACCCTGCGTCTCTCATACGCAGAAAGAATTCCTATGTATATGTAATCTTTTCATACTAAGTATAGACATTAGCGCAAGCGGAAAGTTTCTTCAAGTGCTAACCGCAAATAATCAGAATTATTTATCTAAAAGAATCACATCTACTCGGCGGTTATTGCTCCTACCCTGCTCAGTGTCATTAGTATCGATGGGGAAATCTTCACCTAGTCCGAGCGTGGTCAGGCGATTAGTAGCCACTCCTCTGCTAATAAGCGCATGCTTCACTGAGTTTGCCCGTTGTTCTGATAGCTTAAGGTTCGTGGCCGCTGCACCTACTGAATCTGTATGCCCTTCTATTCTAATCTTCTTGCTCTGGTCGCTTTGCAGTAGCTCAATAACTTCCTGCAGGTTTCCCGCTGCTGAAGACTTCAAATTAGCTTGCCCTGATTCAAACAAGACATCACCTAAAGTAACCACAACCCCAGACTCAGTTTGACGTAGCTGCATATTATCTAGCTGTCTTTTCAAGGTTGCATTTTGCTCACCGGTCAACTTAGCTTCCTGACGGGCCAATTCTGCCTGCACAGCCTGAGCCTCAGCCAGATCTCTGGCAGCAGCAGCTTCGGCACGGGCATCTTTGGCAGATTTATCAGATTCCACCTTCGAGAGCTCAGCTTCCTGAGCGAACATACGGTCGCGCTCGGCTTCCTCGGCCAAGGCAGCACTCAATATACGAACGCGCTCAGCTTCGTGGCGCGCACGCTCAGCTTCGACTGTCTGGGCTCGCAGCAACAAAGTATTTTCCTGCTCCTCAAGAGCTTCATATTCCTCTCTTAATTGCTCCCTTTCAGCCTGGGCTCTGGCAATACGAATACGCCGGTCAGCCATATACAACAAATGATCATGACGGGTTTTGCTTTGACCAGGTTGTCCGGCCTCGCGTATAGCCCGCTCAGCGTCGCCAAGAGACAAAGGTGCATAACCTTGCAATTGTTGATTGTTTTTAAGTTGATCAAGCGTATTGCGCAGACGCTCGAGAGCTAAATCCTGCTTGGGTGCTGCTGCGCACGCTACTAAGCTTGCCAATACAATTGCCATAACTAAATTCTTAATCGTGCTCATGGGGCAAAGTCCTCACCATAGGTTTGCTGCATTCGCTCACGTAATTTATTGTATTTAACTTCCTGCTGGGAAACCTTGTCCCGCTGCTTGGCTACCAGAGTACGTGCAATTGCTAATTCGGCATTAATTTCTGCTTGCTCAATCAGGTAATTAGAAACCTCAAACTGTTTTACCTCCATACCGTGCCTTGCCTCAGCTAGTTTTTCTCTAGCTCTAGTCAGCTCAGTTGGTGCGTGATTTTCTGCGCCACTTCGAACCGCTTGCTCAATTGCACTTTGTGCATTAGCAAAGGCACGTGGTTCTGGTTTCGGCCCGCTGGCACAGGCGGATAATACAATAACGGTCGTTATTGAAATCGATAGTAGTTTTAATAGTGTCTTGTTAAGCATACTTATATTATTGCATCCGCCTGATTTTCAGGTAAAGCTTTCTCGAAAGCTGGAATTTTACGACAATATTCAGCTATTTTCTTGATTCTGGGGAAATTACTGATATCGCAATTAAAGCGTTCTGCGTTGTAGACCTGTGGAATAAGGCAAATATCTGCTATTCCAGCTTGCTCGCCAGCACAAAACTGACTGTTACCCTGATACAGTACAAGTTGTTTTTCAAAGGCTGTGAACCCTTCAATAATCCAATGGTGATACCAGCGCATATAGGTTTCATCAGTAAGTTCCGCTTCCTGTTTCAACCATTTCATCACGCGTAAATTGTTCAAAGGGTGAATATCACAGGCAACCATCAGCGCCAGAGCCCTGACCTTGGCTTTGGCAATTGCTGTGGCTGGCAATAAAGCAGGCTCTGGATACCTTTCATCTAGCCATTCAATAATTGCCAGTGATTGAGTCAGTGTTTCACTACCCACCTGCAATGCTGGCACCAGCCCTTGAGGATTAATTGCACGGTAGGCGGGCATTTTTTGCTCGCCACCTTCGCGCACCAAATGCACAGATTCATGCTGGTAATCCAGCTCCTTTAAATTCAGGGCTATACGCACCCGATATCCGGCAGAGGAGCGCCAATAATCATAGAGGATTAACTCGGGCATTTTAGTTAGGCTACCTGATACTGAACAATTGTTTGCTCAATTGCGCCAAATATTGAGTCACCATTAGCATCCAGCATCTCAATGTGGATGCGATCACCAAAACTCATAAATGCAGTTTCTGGCTTGCCCGTAGCAATTATTTCCAACATGCGTTTTTCAGCCAAGCAAGATGCGCCCCGCTCTGTATCTTCATTCGCTATTGTGCCTGAGCCCATAATTGCACCCGCACATAGAGGACGAGTCTTGGCTACATGCGCTAGTAACTGAGCAAAGTTGAACTGCATATCTACGCCAGCATCTGGGTTCCCGAAGAATTTGCCATTTAGCGTTGATAACAATGGCAAGTGGAGAACCGAATCACGCCAGACATCACCTAGCTCATCCGGCGTTACCAGCACTGGTGATAATGCAGAGCGCGGCTTGGACTGCACAAAACCGAAGCCTTTAGCTAGCTCTGCTGGAATTAAATTGCGTAAACTGACATCATTCACCAAGCCAATTAGCTGAATATGATCAGCTGCGGCCTCAGCGCTTACGCCCATTGGCACATCATCAGTAACTACTATTACCTCAGATTCAAAATCAATTCCATAATCTTCCGAAGTAACCGGAATATTCTCGGTTGGTGCTAAAAAACCGCCAGAGGTTGCTTGATACATTAATGGGTCAACATAAAAAGACTCAGGAACCTCGGCACCGCGTGCCTTGCGCACCCGTTCAACATGCGGCAAATATGCGCTGCCATCAAGGAACTCATAAGCTCTTGGTAGTGGTGATGCAAGGGCTGATATATCAAGCTGCTGGCTGCTTTCACATTGGCCGCTATTGAGTTGCTCAGATAAGGCATTTAGCTGAGGTGCGATAGTGCCCCAGTCATCCAGTGCATTTTGTAAGGTAGCTGCAATTCCAGCCGCACTCACATAGTGCTCGAGTGTTCGCGAAACGACTATTAGGCTGCCATCACGGCCGCCAGTTTTTAGTGATGCAAGTTTCATAGGTATCCTTATGTATTCTGTTTAGGCTCAGTAGTGCCAAATGAGGTATAGTTTTACCCTAAAGCCCCAGACTAAACTGAAGCTATAAATTTAAGTTTAAATTATACGATAATAAGAGCCTGCGTATGCCTGAACAATTCAATCTTGAAAGTTTTTTGCCTTATCGGCTGTCCTTATTGTCCAATAGGGTCTCAGAAGCTATCGCCAATAGCTACCGTCAAACCTACCAGATCAGCATGTCTGAATGGCGGCTGATACTGATTCTTGGCCAATATCCGAATAGTACAGCCACAGAATTAATGGAATATACGGCAATGGATAAGGTACGGGTTTCGCGTGCCGTTAAGCGACTAATTGAAAAACAGCTTATTAGCTCAAAAAGTCATGCCAGCGATGGGCGCTCGCGCAGCTTGTGTTTAACTCCTAGTGGTGAGGAATTGCGTACTGATGTGATTCCTAAAGCACGAATTTGTGAGGCGGAATTAAACGGCGCGCTTGAAGCTGAAGAAATTGAACTATTTAGCCAACTGATTGATAAATTACTCCACCCAACTGCAAAATAAAGAGTCATACGCAATGCATAAGAACACCCCCATACTAGGCTTTTGTGCCTGGAGTGGTACTGGAAAAACCACACTTATTGAACAGCTTATTCCACTTCTCAATGATGCCGGAATCAAGGTTGCATTGATTAAACACGCCCACCATAATTTCGATATAGACACACCGGGCAAAGATAGCTATCGCCTGCACAAAGCGGGGGCTAATCCAGTACTGATAATATCTAACCAGAGATGGGCGCTAGTGCAGGAGGCTGACAAGCAAACTGATGTATCACTAACTGATGCACTGACAGCTTTACCAAACAATAGCGATTATGATTTACTACTGGTTGAAGGTTTCAAAAATGCTGATATTCCTAAAATAGTCTTGCATCGAGAGGGACACAATTTGGAAAACTCATTGCCAGCAGACTTAGATGATGCCAATGTTATTGCCTTGGCTTGCGATAACACCACGAAATTTATTTCACAGACTGCTGAGAACAAAACTCCAACATTGGATATTAATCAGCTTGAAATAATCACAGAGTTTATTCAGCAATGGCTGAAGTCTAGTCAGCAACAGTCTAAATCCTGTTGCAGTAGTAATAATAGCCTGCAAGCAGGCCTTGATTTGATTCACGCCAGAATAAAACCAATCGAAGGCTTGGAAACCCTCAATCTGCTCGAAAGCCTGGGGCGAGTACTGGCGACTGATATTACTGCAGCAATGAATGTTCCCGGTGATGATAATTCCGCCATGGATGGCTATGCCTGTAAGTTTTCCGATATTGAAAATCAGCCAAAGCCATGCCTACAACTAATTGCTGAGTCTGCTTGCGGCCAACCATTTCTGCAGCCGGTGACAACAGGTCAGTGTGTACGTATTTTCACAGGCGGGCTACTTCCTAAGGGCTGCGATACAGTTATTATGCAGGAACATTCGAGACGTTCTGACAAGACAGTTAGCTTTACCGAACCAGCAGATCGCCCTTTCAGGTGTATGCAACACGTGCGTTTAGCTGGTGAAGATATTGCTACAGGAAGTATTGTTGCAGCAAAGGGCGAGACCTTACAGCCAGCCCTACTAGGGGTGCTAGCATCTGCTGGCATTATGCAGGTAAATGTTCTACGTAAGCCCAAAGTTGCATTTATTACCAATGGCAGCGAACTGGTTTCGCTTGGTAAAGAACTTAGTCGCGGCGATTGTTATGACTCCAACCGCTATACATTGAGTAGTTTATTAAACCGTAGTGGTGTTGAAATTATCGACATGGGTATAGTTACAGATAACCCTGAGGAGCTAGAAGCTGCGATTAAGCTCGCCGATACGCAGGCTGATTTAGTCATAACTACTGGAGGTATTTCAGTTGGTGATGCCGACTTTGTTAAGCCTGTTATTAACAAATTAGGCGAAATTGTGTTTTCTGGTTTACAAATAAAACCTGGTCATCCAGTAACTTTTGCCCGCCTAAGAAATAGTAACTTTTTTGGTTTGCCCGGTAACCCTGTCGCTGTGATGGTGTGTTTTTCCCAATTAGTTTTGCCAGCTATCCGGGCTATGTCAGAACTAGAATATAAGCCCCCACTAACCCTCATGGCAGAAGCTGCCGAGCAAATAAGAAAACTACCTGGTCGCTTTGAATTTGTACGTGGCATTCTCAGCCAGGGCGATGATGGTAAGCACCAGGTAAAAAAAGCCGGCAAACAAGGTTCTGCTATTTTAAGCACCATGAGCCGCGCGAACTGTTTTATTCTTCTGGATGAAGCTTGTGCAGGGGTGGATAAAGGTCAAACTATTCGAGTACAGCCGTTTTTAAGCTAATACTAGTACGCGCTCCAACCCATCATCCCTACATAGAAGCTTGAAATAGAGTGCAAGAGCTTGTGCTATAGTCGCATTAATACATATGCATTGAGGGTGCTGCCTTGGGCTTTAGCTTTATGAGTTGCATTCGACTTCAGCAGGCACTCCGCAAAGAGAGGGTATAAATGAATAAATTTGTTACAGCTGGCATTTTCTTTCTGGTGACTTCTATTCTGCTTAGCTTTTCTTCTCGGTCTTACTCAATGCCGATATTAGTTTTAGCAACTTTTCTGGGTTATGCCATTGGACGTATTGGTAGCCTACAAAAAGAGCTACATCAACTACGAGAAATAATCTCCAAAAAACTGGGGAAAATAGACCAGCAGATGCTCGCCTCCAAGCTTGCTGATAAGCCTATCAAAGCAGATGTTCCGGCTAGTGATGATGTTTCAGATAAGTTCACACAATCTGCCCCTATAGTTAAAACCAATACTGAAGTTGTGGCCGCTACAGACACCAAATTCAAGCCAGAGTCGACGCCTAGTCTTGTATCGGCTAAAGCTAAAAAATCACCAGACACTCAAAGCCCTCGGGAGCCTGGGCTTTTTGATAAATTGCTGAGCTACTTAACAGGCTTTATAACTGGCGGCAACCTGTTTGTTCGAATTGGCATACTAATATTATTTTTTGGTGTCTCATTTCTGATCAAATACATATCAGATAGGGGCATGTTCCCTATCGAATACCGCTTAATTGCTGCTGCTGCAGGCGCTATTGCATTGCTACTATTTGGTTGGCGAATCCGTACAAAAAAAGCCGGGTACGCACTGCTAATACAAGGCGCTGGTATCGGCGTGCTCTATCTGGTTATTTTTGCGGCATTTAACATATATCACTTAATGCCTGCTCTGCCAGCCTTTGTATTATTGTTTATGATCAGCATGCTGGCAGCCGCCCTGGCGGTATTGCAAGATTCACGCGCACTCGCTGTTATTGGGTTTTCAGGTGGTTTTCTAGCACCCGTGCTGGCATCATCTGGCTCCGGTAACCATGTCGGTCTGTTTAGCTACTATGCCATTTTAAATACTGCATTGGTCGCAGTTGCCTGGTTTAAAGCCTGGAGACC
>CAZEFU010000076.1:0-1178 GCA_964511515.1 uncultured Wenzhouxiangellaceae bacterium | reverse complement strand
AGACCCCTTAATCTGTTGGGTTTCGCCTTCACTTTTATAATTGGCAGTGTTTGGGGAGCATTCAATTACCGCTCAGAAAACTTCAGCACCACCGAACCCTTTCTACTACTGTTTTTTCTGTTTTATGTATTAATTGCAGTTTTATTTGCCTTGCGGCAACCCCCTAAATTGCGTGGCTATGTCGATGGAACACTCCTATTTGGTGTACCACTAGCTGCATCGGCTTTGCAATATTTACTGGTCAGAGATTTTGAATACGGCGTTGCTATATCTGCGCTTGGCTTTGGTGCCTTTTACATTGTGCTGGCATTTTTCATCTGGAAAAAGGCAGGCGATGGGCTACGGCTATTATCCGAAGCGTTTCTTGCCCTCGGCGTTATCTTTGTCTCGCTTGCAATTCCATTCGCAATCGCACCAGCTCATACTGCTGCAGCTTGGGGGCTAGAAGGCTTAGGCCTGATCTGGCTCGGTACTCGTCAAAACCGATTATCTGTACGGCTGTTCGGGCTATTATTACAAGCTGGTGCTGCGGTTATTGTTTTAGTGCATGGTCATTCCGAACAGCAACTAGCATTTATCAATAGTGATTTTATTAGTGCGGTCATGCTGGCAGTTGCTGGCATTCTCAGCGCCCGCTTGATGTACAAGAAATATGATGGAAAACGGATATGGGAAGCCAAGCTTAGTCCAATATTATTAATCTGGGGGTTAATCTGGTTATTTGGCGGTTTTATTGCTCAGATGATCGAGCATTACCCATATCGCTACCTGGGACATGCCCTGCTTGGATTCGCCAGTATCATCAGTATCGACTTCACTCTCACTGCCCTGCGTACCAAACCTGCGTGGCGGCACTCCTGGTTTGTGGCAATAGCTTTGCTTCCTGCCATGATGCTTACTCTGATATTCGATACTCCCAACCCCGGTGATGCCTATGGATGGTTGATATGGCCATTTGCATTTGCTGTATTTTACTGGCTATTACGCAAGCTGGATGACACAGAAACGCAGATCGGAATTATTCCGTGGCTCCATACTATGGCACTCCTGTTAATAGTCTTGCTACTAGGAATACAGGCCAACTGGATTACTGGAACCGAACTTAAACTCAGTGCCGGCTGGCAATTAATCTGGTGGGCCATTCCGGCTGTAATCGCTCTGTTTGTTGTGAGCAAAGT
>CAZEFU010000075.1:0-8004 GCA_964511515.1 uncultured Wenzhouxiangellaceae bacterium | reverse complement strand
GCAACCGAATCGCGTAATTCGCGTACAAGGTCTGCAAGATTACCAACCGATTGAGCGGTTTGTTTACTGCCTTCTGAGGTCTTAACCGAGATTTCTCGGATACTAGTCATCAAGTTAGCAACTTCCGCAGCTGTTTGTGATTGTTGATGGGCCTCGCCTGCAATCTCTTGAATGCTTCGGGATAGTCCTTTTGAAGCACTTTCAATTTGATCCAGTGCCGAGCCTGCATCTTCAGCCAGCTTCGCACCTTGAACCACTTCTGAGGTGGTAGCTTCCATCGATTCTACTGCCTCTGATGTATCGGTCTGAATAGTTTCTACCAGAGTTTCGATTCTTCGAGTAGCGTTGGTAGCGCGTTCAGCCAATCTTTGTACTTCATCAGCAACTACCGCAAAACCGCGACCTGCGCCACCGGCAGAAGCTGCCTGAATTGCTGCGTTCAGGGCCAGAATGTTGGTTTGTTCAGCAATGCCGTTAATTAATTCAACGATATCTCCAATTTCCTGGGATGACTCACCCAATCGTTTAATTCTTTTCGAGGTTTCCTGAATCTGGTCTCGAATAGTATCCATACCCTTAATGGTTTCACGTACCTTCATGGCACCTTCAGATGCTGTCTCTACCGATTGACGGGACATTTCCGATGATTCGCGTGAACGTTTGGCCATTTCCTCAAACGAGGTCGCCATTTCATTAATTGTATCGGTTGCTGTTCTAACCTGATTCGCCTGAGTCACACTAGCTTCAGCCAAATGATTGGTTGTTGCTCTGGTTTCCTGGGCAGAGTTTGCTACCGTTTTAGCAGTATCATTAATATCAGTTACCAGATCGCGCAGAGCTTCAACAGCAAAGTTAACAGAGTCTGCTATCGCGCCAGTAATGTCTTCGGTTACCGTGGCATGCACAGTAAGATCGCCTTCCGCTAAAGAACTCATTTCGTCCAGTAAGCTAAAGATTGCTTCTTGGTTACGTTTGTTTTCAACGGTATCTTTCTTCGCCCGTTGACGGGTGGCTGCAATTTGGCTGAAGCCAAAGAGTACTAATAACGCTACCGCCACTACAGCACCGGCAAAACCGGCGGTAAGTGATGGGAACAAGGACTGGTCGCCCAAGCTAGAATATGTAGTAGATAAATCTTTAGCTTGGTCGAACATATCCTGAGTATCGAGCAGAATTTCGTCAGCCGCACTACGCACCTCAAAAAGGTCGCTAGATGCCGCCAGAATCATGTCAATATCAGTTTTTGATTGTTGGAATATCTGAGAAATTTCACCCAGCATTTCCAGATCTTGTGGGTTTCTTACTGCAGTGATACCTAAGCTCTGGTCACCTTTCATTAGAGCGGTAAGAACATGCTCGAAGAAAGCCGCATCTCGGCTAAAGTTATCAGCAGCAGAGACTGCGCCTTCGCCGCCTTTGAGAATATCACTTACCCTACGTAACATACGATCTGCAAGTACCAGCTGCCGCCCAGCAACAAATACTTGAGAGGATGGCGCGCGGTTCTGGGTTAAAGTACGGGTCACTTGATCGATTTTGGCCTGTAATTTGGGCACTTCGGCAGCAAAATTATTTGCCGCATCAGAAAGATCCAAAACCAAGTCGGTACGATCCAGGATAGTTCCACTACTATCATTGATTCGTTGCCAAGTTTCTTCCAGTTCGGTAAGTTGCTCAGATACAGCAGCCGATGCTGGCGGTAACCCGAGCTCGTTGCCATTGCGCAAAGTCAGCAGGTCAGCGCTGATCAGCTCTCTGGCTTCGCTAAGCTCATCAAAGGCATCAAGGTTGCCACCCGCAGCTTCAGCAGCAGATTTTGCCACTTGCTGAGAGAAGACCTGGGTGTTGGTGGTTAAGGCAATATATTGTTGCTGATGCCCAGTGTTTTTATTAAGTTGCCAAAAGTTCCAGACAACGAATAAAATTACAACAATCAGAGCAGCACCAATAAACAACATTACTGTGTTGCGGTCACTGGATGATCTTAAGTTTGACTTAGCCATTATGTTGACTCCGTGTACAAGTCGATAAATTGCCGATTTTTATCGGCTGGATGATAGAAAAAGTTGGTATTCATTAGTGTAAAGACCCGCTCATAAAGCCAGGCATTGCCATTAAGGCCTTAATATCGAATTCGCCCCAGGTTTCGTCGCCAGTTGTATATTCCCGGCTGACATAAGGCGCTAGAGCTGTGTCCATATATGTTTTGCTATTCCGGCTCGTATCTGTATTTAAATGCCGTTGCCCAAAAACCTCATCGATTAATATGGCTACTGGGTGTCCTTGTAAATCAGTAAGTAGTAGGCGTGTACGAGCGGTGACTGGAGAGCGTATTCCGGTTAGGAACCACATCAGATCGCAAACACTGACTAGGTTGCCGCGAACATTAGCAAGACCGAGTAGCCAAGGCTGAGACATTGGGATGGCGGTAATGTCTGGGAAATCCAGAATTTCACTGATATCGTCAATCCCGCAAATTAAACGGTAATCGCCGGTACGAAAGATTACTCCTGACCAGTTAGTTGCCTGTTGACGTTCTGCAGGCCCGGTTTTCTCAAACGCTAGGCTGCGCTGGTTATACTCCAGTAACTTCAGAAGTGAATCGTTTTGTATACTCCCTTGTTGCATATTCCCTACTGGCCTCTATGGGCCGTTAACTTATTTATTATTCTGATGAGTGCTGTTTCACAGCCTCAATTAATTCATTCTTAGTAAATGGTTTTATTAAATATAGATCAGAGCCTACCACTCGCCCCCGTGCTTTGTCGAATAAACCATCTTTACTGGTCAACATGATAACCGGCGTATTTTTAAATTCATCATTGTTTTTAATGATGGCGCAGGTCTGATAACCATCTAGTCTTGGCATCATAATATCTACGAATATCAGGTCTGGTTTGATTCTGGCGATCTTAGATAAAGCATCGAAGCCATCGGTGGATGTTTCAACTTCATACCCTTCCTTGCGCAGCATACTCTCGGCAGAGCGCCGAATGGTATTGCTGTCGTCAATGACGAGTATTTTAAGTGCCTCACTCACTGCTGGCACTGACAGGATGGATTGTTGGCTTCAAAGTTCAATATTTCCTTCTCCATGGAATTTGTGTCCGCGATCTTTTCTGTCGCGTCTAAGTAGTTATTATTATCGCGATTTCACCGAAATTTGAGCATCATAAGTAAAACTAATAAACTACTTCTTATACTAGTCTATGGCAGGTTTAATCTATCTGCAACACATCTGTGCATATTCGGGCTACCATTGATGAGGGTCGAAAGGTTAATATAAGCACAAAACCAGCAGAAAAAATTTAATTTCACCACAATTTAAGAGCCTAAACGAGGCTTGGAGTATGTAATATGCCAATAAAGCTCGGCATCATCATGGACCCAATTAGCGCTATCAAGATCAGCAAAGATTCAAGCTTTGCCATGTTACTTGAAGCCATGAGTCGCGGTTATCAACTGTTTTACATGGAACAGGAAGATTTATCCATCATGGGTGGTGATGCCCAAGCCAAAATGTGTTCGCTTGTGGTAACTGAGAATTCTGAAAACTGGTATCAGTTGGGTGACCCTGTAACCACAGATTTATCTGAGCTAGATGTTATCTTGATGCGTAAAGATCCACCATTCGATCTGGATTATGTATATTCCACCCATATTCTCGATCTGGCAGAGCGAGATGGGGTTTTAGTGGTAAATAAACCCCAGAGTCTGCGCGATGCCAATGAGAAACTGTTTACCACTTGGTTTCCTCAGTGTTGTGGGCCGATGCTGGTTAGCCGTAGTGTCAGTGATATTCTGGAGTTTGTCAGCCAGCACGGAAAATGTGTAATCAAGCCGCTCGATGGAATGGGCGGTAAATCAATTTTTCAGCTAAATCCTGGTGACCAGAATTTAAAGGTCATTTTGGAGACCATGTCTGCCGAGACTGGTGAGTTGCTGCAGGTACAAAAATATATCGAAGAAATAAGCGCCGGTGACAAACGAATTCTAATGATTAACGGCGAGCCAATAGATTATGCTCTTGCCAGAATTCCCAGTGCCGATGATTTTCGCGGGAATCTGGCTGCTGGTGGCCGTGGTGAAGGTGTGGCATTGTCAGACCGTGATCGCTGGATTGCGGCGCAAGTTGGCCCAGAGCTGAAAAAACGCGACATCTTATTCGCAGGCTTGGATGTTATTGGTGATTATCTAACTGAAGTAAATGTAACCAGCCCAACTTGTATCCGTGAACTTGATGAGCAATTTGGGCTGAATATTGCCGCTGAGCTATTTGCGGTAATTGAGTCTAAAATCTCAGATTAATATACAAGCAGAATTTCGATGACCGATATATTTGAACCTAAGATACCCTGGCATCATGACCCAATGATGGTTGCCATGCTGTCAGCGGTGGCATTGCATGCGGTAATAATATTATTTCTCGGGTTTCAGGTAATAGTCAAACAACCAATCGATTTAGCGCAGCACTTGGATGTGGTGCTGGTTAACTGGCAATCGGAAGAGGCCCCAGAAGATGCTGATTATCTGGCTCAAGCCAATCAGAAAGGCGGCGGCACCGATGAAGATAATACCCGCCCCGCACAGCGCGCGCAGCCACCGCTGCCTAGCCTGGAAACTGACCAGTATGAAATAAGCGCAGAAGCCAGTGCGCCAGAAGAACAAATTTCACAACAGGACTTAATTGTTACTAGAGTGTCTGAGCGCCAAGCTGACTCTGTGACTGAGCAAAATGAAAATGAGGTGAAGGAATTACCAACTGCTAGGGAATTGATGGCACAGACAATGAAAATGGCACAATTAATGCCAGAGCAAAGCCGCAATGATAGTTGGAAATCGAAAAATATACGGCGTAAGTTTGTTTCTGCAAATACCAGAAAATATGAATACGCTAGCTACATGCAAGCCTGGGTAGCCAAGGTAGAGCGGGTCGGCAATATGCGTTACCCGGAGGCCGTGCGCAAACTTAGTCTAAAAGGTGATCTTTTGCTGGTGGTCGGTATTTACCAAGACGGCAGTGTCGAGAGTATCACCCTGCGGCGATCCTCTGGTATCCCAGGTCTAGATGAGGCGGCAATGGAGATTGTGCGAATTGCTGCACCCTATGCGCCATTGCCTGCTAATATTGCCAAAGATGTTGATGTTTTGCATATCACCAGAACCTGGAGATTTTCACCCAACAATTGAAAAATCATTATTTGCTGCCATTTAAATACTATGACAAATAAAGCCCAAGACAATAAAACACTAGACCCAAGCGAGCAAAATCGCCAGATGCTGGTGGCCATGCCAAACATGCTCGACCCAAACTTTGCCAGAGGAGTTACCTTGCTCTGCAAGCACGATAAGGATGGTGCTATAGGAATCACCATTAACCGACCTTCCACTATGATCTTGCTAGAAATATTCAAGCAGCTAAATATCGAATGTGACGACCCGATAATTTCTGAGCAAACCGTATTTGAAGGTGGCCCAGTACACCCTGAGCGTGGTTTTGTAGTCCATACCCCAGATCAAAAATGGGATTCATCATTGCGGGTCTCCGAAGGCTTGATGGTAACCAGTTCGCGCGATGTATTGGCAGCAATTGCCGTCGGCGCAGGCCCTGAAAAGTATTTGGTGGCACTTGGTTATGCCGGCTGGTCAGAAGGTCAGCTTGAGGACGAGCTACGCGCCAACGCCTGGCTGACAGTAGATGCCGATAACGATATTATATTTAACCAAGACACCAGCAAACGCTGGCAGAGCTCGGTTGATAAGCTGGGAATAAACCTTAGCCAGCTGCCCAATCAGGTTGGTCGAGCCTGAATATGCCAGCTTCCGGGCTGGTACTGGGTTTTGATTATGGCAGTAAACGCATAGGCGTAGCCGTTGGACAAACCATCAGCAGCACGGCCAGCTCGCTAACAGTGCTGAGTAATTCGCCACAGCTTTGGCAAAACATAGAAGATCTAATCAAAGAATGGCAACCAACGGCAGTAGTCGTTGGTTTACCATTAGACCTTGATGATGCAGAAACCGAAACCTCAAAAGCCGCCAGAAAATTTGCAGCCAGGTTGCACGGCAGATTTGGCCTGCAAGTACACCTGCAAGATGAACGCTTTAGCTCAATGGATGCCAGCGAGCAATTCAAAAACTTACGCCAACAGGGCAGTGTAAAGCGTAAAGATAGTAAAGCCCTGGATGCAGCAGCAGCGCGATTAATAACTGAGAATTGGCTGCAACAGCAAGATTAACCTGGTGAAGTGTAGAGCATTGCTAGATGCGCATACAAGTATCATGGTATCGATATACATCTCAGGTTAAAATACAGCCATGCGCCATTTTCTCCAATTCGATCATCTTAGCGATAGCCAGATTAAGGCTTTACTGCGGCAAGCACATGATATTAGCCGCAACCCTTCTGATCCTGGTTATCGGGCTCTGTTTGCTGGGCGGGTAGTTACTAATTTATTTTATGAGGCTAGTACTCGTACCAGGGTGTCGTTTGAGGTAGCAGCGCGGCGGCTGGGGATGGATGTGGTGAATATCAGCGCGCGTGATTCATCTATTGAAAAGGGTGAAAGTCTACGCGATACACTCGAAACTCTGGCTGCCATTGGTGCGGATGTAGCTGTGCTTAGGCATCCGCAAACAGGGGTCTTGGCTGAATTTACTGAGAACCCTGTAGCAGGTTTACAATTGATCAATGCTGGTGATGGCTGTGGTGGGCATCCTAGTCAGGCCTTGCTTGATGCGGCAGCGTTGCAGTCTGTTTTTGGTGATTTAGCAGATCTGCGTTTAGTTATTGCTGGGGATATTAAACATTCAAGAGTTGTTGCATCTACCCTGTCTTTGTTACCGCGATTGGGGGTAAAGGATATTCGTTTGGTTGGTCCAACTCAGTTATTACCGGAAACACAGCCAGATAATGTTAGCTTGCAGACTGAAGATTTTGATACCGCGCTCAGGGGTGCGAATGCAGTAATGATGTTACGGGTTCAGCATGAGCGAATTGGCGCACTTGATTTGCCTGATTCAAGCGACTATAGCCGCCAGTGGTGTCTTGATTCCCGGCGCTTGGCCTTAGCTGACTCAGATTGTGTGGTCTTGCATCCTGGGCCTATAAATCGTGGTGTTGAAATAAGTAATAGCGTTGCCGATGGGCCGCAGTCATTAATTCGCCAACAAGTTGCTATGGGTGTGCCAGCGCGTATGGCGATTTTCTCAGCTTTGCTGGAAGAGAATGACTAATGCTTGAAATAAATTTAAATGGGCAACAAAAAAGTGTGCCAGTTGATACAAATATTGAACAATTGCTAGTTATTTTAGAGCTGGTTGGCCAGCGTCTGGCAGTTGAGCTTAATCACGAGATTGTGCCACGCTCAGAACATAAAACTCGCACTCTACAGGCGGGTGATCAAGTAGAGATTGTTCGTGCCATTGGCGGCGGATAATTACAATAATAAGGAGAAGTAAGTGAGTGAGGCCAGTAAGATAAACGTGGATACGCCATTGGTAATCGCGGGTAAAGAATACTCATCGCGCCTATTAACCGGCACCGGAAAATATCAAGATCTTGAAGAAACCCGTTTGGCAACAGAAGCTGCTGGTGCTGAGATTGTTACAGTGGCAATTCGGCGCACGAATATTGGTCAGCAAGCAAATGAGCCAAACTTACTGGATATTCTGCCCCCAGATAGCTACACAATTTTACCAAATACTGCCGGTTGTTATAGCGCCGATGATGCTATTCGCACCTGTAAGCTAGCACGCGAGTTGCTCGATGGGCATAGCTTGGTAAAGCTTGAGGTACTGGGTGATGAGAAAACTTTGTTCCCGGATATTAGTCAAACGCTAATAGCTGCCGAGATTCTGATTGCTGATGGCTTTGATGTAATGGTGTATACAAATGATGACCCCATAGTTGCCCGTACTCTGGCCGAAATGGGTTGTGTTGCTGTGAGGCCTTTAGCCGCGCCAATTGGCTCTGGTTTGGGAATTCAGAATCGCTGGAATATT
>CAZEFU010000074.1:0-8023 GCA_964511515.1 uncultured Wenzhouxiangellaceae bacterium | reverse complement strand
CAAGACATGGTAAGGGTTCTCTTACTTCGTAGCCCATAGGTATATTTCCAGTATTAACAATAAATAGCTCCCACTGCTCGTCTGGAGCACTCGGGATATGGTCACCTGCATAAGTTATTACAGTAGGGTTTGAAAAACCACCTACATTTAGGGTTGTAAGAGATCTTCCATACTTATCAACAGAACCTCTTGGGTTAGCATTAAACACAATTAAGTTATGGCTCAAATCATCAACTGCAGAAATTGGATTTGCTTCACCAACAGGAATGCCACTTAGCTCTGCATTATTTATAACTGTTGCAGGCAGGCCACCAGGAAAATTCGCGGCGGGGTAAGTAACCGTAACTTTATATGTATTTGCAGGGGTTCCCGCACAAGACCTTTGACCTACCGGGCCAGGAATAACGGGCCAGGTAACAGATTGGGTAAGCGCATCGTAAACCCCGCCTGCAGTAGCGCTTACAAAGACCGCTTCGGCAGGCAAGCTGTCGATTAGCGTAACATTTTCCAACCAAAGGTTGCCAGTATCTCCACCTACACTATAACAAGGGTTTAGCGTATATGTAATATCGGTATCGATAATGAGGTTTTGGCCATTTGTTGAACGAATGCCAACCGACTTCGACAACGCAATATTTGGGCTTGCCTGGGCTGACCCGTCAGAATTATCGGTAGCCGGATCAGTATTATCGGCATCCACATTAGCGCTGACTGCCCATGCATAGCCATCTGGGGTGATACCGTTAGGTGGTGTTATTGTAAAGAGTATCTCACCAGTAGCCCCTGCAGGAAAAAGATCAATCAACTGTATAGTCGCACCGGTCGCGTTTGGGGTTACTGACTGGATAAGCGGGTTTGGGCTTATCACACTAAAGTCTAGCAAGCTTAGTGTATCATTGGGTATATTCAAAACTAGCTGACCATTATCACAAGTTGCTGCAGAAACAGCTAGGCACGATATCTGTACTCTATATTGAGCATCAACACCAGAGCGTACAGGCATCGTATTTATGTGAGTGATATCAATGTCCCAAGCTGCAGTTTGCGCTTCGGCCTTTTGCATAGGCATGAAAATAGCAAATAATACAAGTAGCATAAAAGCTCGGTACAAATTGCTTTTATCGCTTCTAGTACCTAGAAAAATATCATTAACCAAGCACTTGGATACAAGTGATGAAGCTACCTCTTTTTTACCTTTATATATACGCATCGAAACCTATACCTCTCATGATTTATTAGGTGTTCACTAAAGTTTGGGGTTGATAATGACTGATACCTGATATAGGTACTTATATACAGTGAATAAATACCTTGAGACCAGATTTATTTAACCAGAGATTTTCTGGTTTTATTTTTTCTAAATAAATCCAACATGAGCTTAACCCTGCTTTTTCATGTTGCCCACACACACCCAAGTGAATACACGAAAACTTTACCATAAAGAAGAATCATTGTCGAACACGATGCCCGGGGCAGCACATATTGAACTTTGGTTGATATTTAATAGGCACTTTAACCAGATGTGTGGGTTTCAATCTGCAAAACCAATCTTGTTAAGATGAATGATAGAATCTCTATCTATAGTCAAATAGTGTAACCTAGTGTAATTAAAAAATAATTCATAAACTATGAAAATCACCACTACTCTTACCCTAGCAATATCCATTCTTTGTTCTCTGGTGACGGCTGATAGATTATTTGCGGCTGTTAATGAGGATGGGACTAGCAATGATCGGTATCGCCTTGAAATTATTCTTTTCCAGATGCTGGAAAACAATGCGGTTGGTCGTCTTAGTGAAACTCTAAACCAATACACTGGTTTTTCTGCAAAAAGTAAAACTACTGCTGATCACTCTCTAACTAAAGAATCAGAGCCGTTGACACAGTCAGCAATCATGGCAAATGCCTGGAAGCGTCTGCTGGGTAGTCGCGAATTCCTGCCATTGTTGGTAGACCAATGGCAGGAGCAACGCGCCGGTACTGTTTCTCGTGCAGTACCTGGTGGCGTTAAAGGTACTGCCACCAGAATTCATGGTGAAGTTACCATCTTTCCTCCGTCGGTCAATCCCGAAAGGAGTATTGGATACTCCACCGTAAATCCAACTGTGTATCAACTCGATGGTCTGGCCACATTCACCCAAGGCAGGTTTTTACATGTCGCGTTAAATTTTGAATTTCGTCAGCTGTTAGTTAAAGCAGAAACAGCAGATAACACTGAAAGCCCGAATATATATATGGTTTTTAGTTTGGAAAAAAGTCGCCAACTCAGACCACAGCGGCTCGAATTTTTCGATAATGAGAAGTTTGGTGCATTGATTTACCTTGAAGAGGTCGAGCAAGCAGAAGAGACTCTACCAGAGGATATTCCTGATGCAGAAAGCTGAGGCAGTTTATCAGCAAATGCAGGCAGGTACCTTGTCTGCGGCAAGCTTTACCCATATTGAGCATATTAGGCTCGCTTGGTATTACCTCAATCGCTGGGATGAAAAAGAAGCTACAGAGCGGTTTAGCCATGATTTGCGCGCTTTTACCGTGCATGTTGGCGCAGCTCACAAATATCACCACACAATTACAGTCGCCTTGATGCGCTTAATGGCAAGTCACTCCCCAGATTTGAAGCAAGCGAGCGATTGGCAAGCATTTAAGGCTGATGCCGAACCCTTATTCACCGATGCCAGTGAGCTTCTAGGCAGATTTTATTCAAAAAATGTCATTAACTCTGCTCTTGCCCGGTCTAGCTGGCAAGAGCCTGATCTTGCAGCATTACCGCGAATTTAATCAACTGCATGACTTTCAGCATTTTCGCACAAGCTTGCTTTGGTTAATACTTACGCTCGGAACAATATTATAAACATCAAAAAGGAAAGAATTATGCAAGTTAAGAAACTTAAATATAGTATTTTAAGCGCCCTGCTTTTAGGGTTCTTTAATGTGGCAACTGCTGCAACAGTGGTAGATATCCCTTATGAGAAATTCACTCTGGATAATGGCCTGACCGTAATTGTGCATGAAGATCGCAAAGCTCCTATCGTAGCGGTAAGTGTTTGGTACAAAGTTGGCTCCAAAGATGAGCCTACTGGTAAAACCGGTTTCGCCCATTTATTTGAGCATTTAATGTTCAATGGTTCAGAAAACTTTCAGGGTGAATACTTTGAACCATTCCATCGTGTTGGTGCAACAGCAATGAATGGCACAACATGGTTTGATCGCACTAATTATTTCCAGAATGTTCCTACCCCTGCCCTGGATATGGCTTTATGGATGGAATCTGACCGTATGGGCCATATTCTTGGTGTTATTGATCAGGCCAAGCTCGATGAGCAGCGCGGCGTGGTACAAAACGAAAAGCGCCAAGGTGATAATGCACCTTACGGAAAAACCGAATATAGAGTTTTAGATAACCTTTTTCCAGCTGGACATCCTTATAAACACAGCACGATTGGCTCAATGGCCGATCTTGATGCAGCCTCGCTGGATGATGTTAAGTCTTGGTTCAACGATTATTATGGTGCTGCCAATACGGTATTAGTGCTGGCTGGTGACATTAATGCCGCTACCGCACGCGAGAAAGCTAGTAAATATTTTGGTGATATAGCAGCCGGGCCACCGCTTAAACGTATTACCAGCTGGGTTCCTAAACGCGAGTACTCCAGTAGCGAAGTAATGTTTGAACGTGTACCGCAAGTTCGCATTGAAAGACATTGGGTTGTGCCAGGACGAACTACTCAACAAAGCGCTCACCTCAACCTGGTTGCAGATATTCTAGGTAAAGGTAAAAACTCACCTTTGTACCAAGAACTGGTTTATAAAGCTCAAATAGCCAGCTCTGCATCAGCAAGCATTCAAAGGCACACACTGGCAAGCATGTTCAGAATTACTGTAATGCTTAAGCCGGGCGCTGATGAAGCTAAAGCTAATGCAATTATTGATCAAGTTTTGGCTGATTTCTTTAGCAATGGACCAAGTGAAGATCAATTGGAACGAGCGCAAATGCGAATCCGTGCTGGCACCATCCGTGGGCTTGAGCAAATTGGCGGTTTTGGTGGTAAAGCCACAGCCTTGGCTCGCGGCGAGCTCTATGCCGGTGATCCTAGTTTCTTTAAAACTAGACTAGCCTGGATCTCCAATGCGAGTACTGTAAATGTTAAGAATGCAGCCAATAATTGGATAACTGAAGGCGCCTATAATTTGACAGTACGCCCATTTGCGGAATTTACTACAACAAAAAGCACTGTAGATAGATCAATCGGTCTGCCAACTGTTGGTGAATTACCAGAAGTGCGTTTTCCGGAAATCCAGCGTGCTACTCTGAAAAACGGTATCAATATTGTGCTGGCTGAGCGTCACACAGTTCCGGTTGTAAACATCGCCCTACAATTTGATGCTGGTTATGCATCAGATTCAACAGGTGCCAAGTTAGGGACTTCAAGCTTTGCTATGGCAATGCTGGATGAAGGAACAAAATCTCGTAGCGCTCTAGAAATATCGATTCAAAAAGAACGCCTAGGCGCTAATATAAACACCGGAAGTTCACTTGATACCTCAAATATTAGCTTAAATACACTAACCGAAAACCTGCGGCCATCACTTAATTTGCTTGCAGACATTACCTTAAACCCAATCTTCGACCAACAGGAAATAGATCGGCTTAGAGGGCGTTGGTTATCTAGCATTCAACAAGAAAAGGTGCAGCCAATTCAAATCGCCTTACGCATGCTGCCACCATTACTCTATGGCGAAGACCATGCTTATGGCATTCCTTTTACAGGCTCTGGTACTGAAGATAGCATTAAGTCATTGAATCAGGCAGACTTGGTGGCTTTTCATAAGACTTGGATTCGTCCTGATAATGTAACAATATTTGTTGCTGGCGACACCACTATGAACGATATCTTGCCACAATTGGAAAAGGAGTTTGGCAAGTGGAAAGCGAGCAAAAGCAGCATTCCTAGCAAGCAAATCAATACTGTTGAACTACCCAAGCAGGGTCGGATAATTATTGTCGACAAACCTGATGCACCACAATCTTTGATTCTTGCTGGCTCATTAGCACCATCAACCAGAGCCGATAATAACTTGGCGATAGGATCTATGAATGACATTATCGGTGGTAACTTTAATGCCAGGGTAAATATGAATCTGCGCGAAGATAAGCATTGGGCTTATGGTGCGTATACATTTATGCAAGATGCTGAAGGTCAGCGCCCATTTATGGTTTACGCACCAGTGCAAACCGATAAAACCGCAGCTTCCATTAAAGAGCTGGTTAAAGAACTGACAAACTATATTGGGGATAAGCCGGCGACTGCAGATGAGCTGACTAAAACCACTCAAAACAATGTTAATAGCTTGCCAGGGCAGTATGAAACCACCAGTGCTGTTTTGGGCTCAATGTTGAGCAATGCGCGTTTTGACAGACCTGACAATTATGTCTCATCATTGACTGCCAAACACAGAGCGCTCAATCTGGAAAATGTTCAGGGTGCAGCTGAAGAAGTAATTCATCCTGATCAACTTACCTGGTTAATTGTTGGTGACCGAGCAGAGATCGAGCGACAGTTAAAAGAGGAAAAGATAGATTTAGGCAGCATCACCATAATGGATGCTGATGGCAATATCGTAAAATAGAAATAATAACGGGGCTACGGCCCCGTTTTTTTTGGCAAAGAGGAATATTTAATGCCCATCTGGAAAAAAAGCTTCTCTCTTGAAGCTCTTAACAAACTAGCACAGAGCACCATGACTGCGCATATTGGTATTCAAATAACTGCGCACACAGATACCAGCTTAACTGCATCCATGCCAGTTGAGGCACGCACACATCAACCTATGGGAATACTGCACGGAGGTGCCACTGTAGCGCTGGCTGAGACTGTCGGATCAATCGCTGCCAATCTTTGTGTAGATGAGCAGCAATATTGTGTAGGCTTGGAAATTAATTGTAACCATATCCGCAGTATTCGTTCAGGGCTGGTTCTTGCAACTGCAACTGCGTTCCACCTTGGCAGAACCACACAAGTGTGGGATATTCGTATTGCAGATGAAGCCGATAAATTGATTGCTATTTCTCGCTTGACCATGGCTATCTTGAAACGAAAGTAGCGCCAGAAGGATTAAACCTTTAATCTATTACAAAATCACTCTGGGGAAAAACATGAATCTAGATAAAGTTTATTTCGCATTTTTTATTGTACTGGCACTAACCCTGAATTTTGGTTTCTTTATGGGGGATATTGATAATCCCGCGCACCATCATTCTATGGAGCTTGTTGCAGCCATAATCATTAATTTAATTGCAACGGTTTTAAAGTTTGGTGATCGCTCGCAAATGGGCGCAGTGTTGCTGGCTACTAGTTTGGTTGCAGATGTGCAGCTAATCGTTGCGGCAACGGTATGGGCGGTAGTGGTTTTCGCACAGGGTCAGCCAATGACTGGTGACACCATGTCAACCATAGTCTCGCTTTCTGGTGGAGCATTGCTTGCCAATCTGGTTTCGGTTACCTTGCTGGTTTCTGAAACAGTAGTTATTCGTCGCTAAGTAGAAGCTTGAATAATGAATGATATTCTCTGGCTAACTATGCGGCGGATTCGTCTGCCGATAATCTTGCTGCTGCTGGTTTTTGGCATATCAATGTTCGGAATGATGTTAATTCCAGGGCAAGATGCTGAAGGCAATCAATATTACCTAAACTTCCTTGAAGCCGCCTACTTTGTAGCGTTTATGTCCACCACTATTGGTTTTGGGGAAATCCCCTATGCCTTTACCCACGCCCAACGTCTTTTTGTATTCAGCGTCATATATTTAAATGTTGGTACCTGGTTATATGCTGCAGGTACTATATTAGGTTTGTTTCTGGACGAGAATTTTCGAGCTGTATTATTTCGTGCACGCTTTACCCGTCGCGTTAAATGGTTAGGCGAGCCATTTTATATAGTCTGTGGTATTGGTGATACTGGTGAGCAGATTGTTACCGGCCTTGATTCGCGCAAAATAGATTCAACCTTAATAGAGATCAAACCTGATAGAGTCCAGCAACTTCAGCTAAAGTCTGTTTTTGGGCAATACCCTATGCTGGCTGCTGATGCTGGAGAAATGGATACTCTTATAAGTGCGGGTCTTAATAAAGAAAACTGCCTCGGGGTGATAACAACAACCAATGATGACCATATTAATCTGAAAATAGCCATCACCAGTAAGCTCACAAATTCTGCACTAAAGGTCTTGGCTCGTTGTGAGTCCAAAATAGTCGCCGATAATATGGTGTCTTTTAAGACAGATTACGTTATTGACCCCTATGAAGTGTTTTCAGAACGTCTTGAGTTGGCGATTAAATCTCCAACCAAATACCTGGTGCAAGATTGGTTAGTTTCAGTTCCTGGAACTAAATTACGCAAGCTATTGGACCCACCAATTGGACCATGGATCATTTGTGGTTTGGGGCGCTTCGGTAGCAAGATTGCAATACGTTTTAAAAAAGCCGGGATTGATTTTGTAGTGATTGATGTCCGTAAAGAGCTATTGGGTGATTACCCATCATCAGTGCATGGTCGTGGTACTGAAGCAGAAACACTAGAAGCTGCTGGTATTCGCGAAGCGGCCGGGATTATTGCCGGTACTGGCGACGATGTTGATAACCTTTCAATTGTGATGACGGCTCGCGCCATTAACTCTGATATATTTGTAATAGCCCGGCAGGAAGAGAATAGTAATCAGGCTTTGTTCGACAGCCTGGATGCAGAATTAACTGCAAGAAGAAGCCATATTGTTGCTCGCTGGATATTGGCACAGGTTACAACGCCCTTGTTGGCTCCGTTTCTTGTGCGTATGGTAAAAGAAAAAGACATATGGGTAGAACGCTTACAGGAACGGCTTGAGGCTGTGTTGAAAGGCTACGCACCTAACTTTTGGTTGGTGGAGCTTTCTGGTCAAGATGGCGAGGGCTTACGGATTTGCCAAGAACTCGGGATTAAAGTCAGTTTGGCAGCTCTTACTCACAATACCCGTATAGAATCAGACGAGCAA
>CAZEFU010000073.1:0-8127 GCA_964511515.1 uncultured Wenzhouxiangellaceae bacterium | reverse complement strand
GTGTCAGCATCGCCAAGCATGGATTGCATTAATTCTGTAGGAATAAATGGGCTGAGGTCGTTACCACTTCTCCAACGACTTATCATTGCGGCGGTGTTAGTCCAATAATCGGCTGTGTCTGGATAGCCATCTGGTGCGTGCCAGAAAAACGGAATTTGACCTAGTTGCTCAAGCCTGGAAAAAGCATAGCGGAATAAATTCTCATCTGATTGAAAACCTACACGACGTATCAAAGAGTTAAAGAAATCTACAGGTCGTTTCATTTTCTGTTCGCGAGAATTCCAGAAAGCATCGCTATAAAATATTGTTCGTAGTAACTCCTTTGTATCACCCTCGGTATCCAAAAATATCTGGGTTAGCTCATCAACCAGTTCGGCTGGTGGAGAATCGCTAACAAAGCGTCTGGCAAGTTTGGTGCTGATAAATCTTGCAGTTGATGGATGAGATGCAAGTAAGTCTATTACTTGTTCGCCATCGGTAATTCCGCCACTGTAGGTTTTCTTTAATTGTACGCCCATAACTTCTTTTTTACGGCGGTCATGGAAGGGCAGGTAAAATACAAATCCGAAGGTCTCTGTGTTAATTGTCCAACCAGTAAAGGCACGCGCTACTGCAACAATATCAGTTTCATCGTAGCCACCACTAACTCCTAGAGTATGTAGTTCCATCAATTCACGAGCATAGTTTTCGTTAGGACCATCTTTGGTGTTTGAGTAATTATCCAGATAGAGAAGCATCGAGGTACTGCTGGCATTCGCCCGCAATAAGTCCTTGAACTTACCCATTGCATTAGGGCGGATATTATCTCGGTCGTCGGTTGTTTTAAAGACATAAACAGGGTCATCACGGACATTCATATTGAAATGATCTGACCAGAATTCAACCATCCGCTCGTAAAGTTGCGCTGCTCCAAAACTTTGCCTCAGAATTGTGGAGACGATCAACTCTATTGGGACTTGTGAAAACAACTCTACATTTCCAGCACGGAGCCCTTCTACGATATCTAGTGCAGTCATCGAAAGTGTTGGAAATTCAGTAGTCAATGCACCATCTAGCAAGGATGTATCAATAGATTCATAATCGAGTTGCTGTTCGAGCATATCTTGCCAACCAATAGCTTTTAATTCAGCGCGAAATTCAGTGTTCGAGCCAAAAGTAAGACGATTGAGGAAATGGGCATCATCTGTGGCCTCTGGCGTATCGGTTGATTGCAGCGCCTGGCTCTGGCTAGCTAGCAGGCGCTGATTAAAATCATTTACCAATGCGGTAACTTTAGTTCCAGGGCTGTTCTCGGTGCCGCCTAAGTACTTTTGAATGGTTGCGATCAATTGATCCTGCTTGGGCATCCCATCCGGTTCGGATGGCATTGCTGGTAGGGTGCTGTCTAGCAAATTGTTGAATTTCATGATGTCTCCTCTTTCCAACGTTAGGTATTACCTTAAATGTGTAAAAGGTAAAGGTAAAGCATTGGAGTGTAAAGGCTGGTAAATTTATGGATGAACGGTAAAAACTCACTGTTTAAATCAAGTTATTGCGATATATATTTACTGATTATTAACACTAATAGTTCAGCATGTGTTAGTTTTCACGCCGTTATGTGTTAAATCAGAGTGCTAAATCCTGATTATGGGTAATTGGAAACTGGGAGAATAAAAATAATGTCTGAACAAAATTCGCATTCAACAACTGTTAAAGATGTAAAACAATTAGGCACCTTCGCCGCTATCGGCAGCCTATCGTATGTTTTCTGGATCTGTGGTGGTATGGAAATGATCGAGCGACTTGCCTATTATGGCGTGCGTTCATTATCCAGCCTTTATGCCACCGATAGCGAAGCTAATGGTGGGCTGGGTTTAATTGAAAGTGATCTGGGGATTATTTTCATGGTTTGGGCAATGATCCAGACCTTTGTGCCAGTTTTTACTGGCGGCCTGTCAGATCGCTATGGTTATAAAGAAACCATTTTCGCATCTACAGTATTTAAGATTATTGGTTATTTAATTATGGCCTTCTACCCGACTTTCTGGGGTTTTTTACTTGGTGCCAGTGTTTTAGCTTTTGGTACAGGTATTTTCAAACCTGGGATTCAGGGCACAATTGTTAAAAGCACGGATAGAACTAACAGTTCGATCGCCTGGGGTGTGTTTTATCAAACTGTAAATATTGGCGCGTTTCTGGGGCCGTTGATTTCCGCGCAATTGCGTCAATTAGAATGGCAGTATGTTTTCTTTGCTTGCGCCGCGATTATTTCATTAAACTTCCTGATGCTGTTGACCTATAAAGAACAAGGTAAAGAGGAGCGCCTGGAATATCGGAAGAAAGTAGCATCTGGAGAGATTCAAGAAGAGTCATTATGGCGAGATAGCTTGCGTGAATTATCCAATCCGGTTCTACTCTGGTACACAGTTATTTTCGCTGGGTTCTGGTTTATGTTGATGGCCTTTTGGGATGTTGGACCTCTATATTTCCGCGACTGGGTAGATACCAGCGTGATGGTCAGAGACTTATTTGGCACTGAGGGCACGCAGAGCAGTATTGCAGTTTTCTTCTTCGGCATGGCTCAAGATGGAAAATCAATTAACCCCGAAGGCCTGATCAATATCAACGCTGGAATTATCATGTTGGTTTGTTTTCTTGTAGCTGGTTGGTCGGCCAAAATACGGGCTACTAGCTCCATGGCTTTGGGTACGTTTCTGGTGTCAGCCGCCTTACTATTAATGGGTAGTTTCAATTTTGTTTGGGTGATGGTTGCCGCAATAGTGATATTTTCTTTTGGTGAGATGTTATCCAGCCCTAAAAATAGTGAATTCCTGGGTAATATTGCGCCGCGACAGAAGAAAGCCATGTATCTTGGTTTCTCACAAATCCCACTGGGAATTGGCTGGATTGCTGAAGGTTATTTTGGCCCGGCGCTGTATGGTAAATACAGCTCCAAAGAGAATATCTCTAGAGAAATGCTTGCCGAAGGCGGTACAGATATTAGTACTATCCCCAATGGCGAGGCCTTCAACAAACTGGTAGAAGTCACCGGCCAAACAGCCGAGTCGCTTACCGCAAGTCTATATGCAAGCAATAACATTGGATCGGTCTGGTACATCATGGGCACAATTGGCCTGATTACCACACTAGGTTTGTATGCCTATGGCAAATGGACCTACCGCTTCGCCACGCAAATGGAGTCCGAGATCCAACAAAGTTAAGCAAAACCAAAGTGGGATCAGAGTAAAGGATTTACTCTGATCCTACTTGAGAACTTCGTTTAGGCGGTAGAGTAGGTCTAGGGCATCTTTGGGGCTTAGTTCGTCGGGTCTAATGGCTTTGAGCAGGTCTAGTGCGTCAGTTTCGGCGGGATCGATACTTTCTTCGCTGGTACTAGCGGAATCAAACAAGCCTGGTTGGATTGCATCGTTGTGTACGCCTTGGCTTTCGAGTTGTTGCAGGATTTTACGGGCTTGGGTTAATACTGCTGCAGGGACTCCGGCAAGAGCGGCAACTTGTAGTCCATAACTCTGGTTGGCAGGACCCTCGCGCAGGCTGTGCAAGAAGATAATTTTATCTTTGTGCTCAACCGCATCTAAATGTACATTAACTACTCCAGTTACTTCTTCAGGCAGTTGGGTTAGTTCAAAATAATGGGTTGCAAACAGTGTCATTGAACGGGATCTGGAGGCCAGATGCAGGGCAGCGGCCCAGGCAATGGATAGACCATCATAGGTACTGGTACCACGGCCAACTTCATCCATTAATACCAGTGAGTGCGGGCTGGCATTATTGAGTATATTGGCAGTTTCTACCATTTCGACCATAAAGGTAGATTGCCCGCGAGTAAGATCATCACCGGCACCGATACGGGTGAAGATTCGATCCAGTGGTCCAAAGGTCGCGCTTTTGGCAGGCACCCAGCAACCACAGTGGGCGAGCAGGGCTATTAGCGCTGTTTGCCGCATATAGGTAGATTTACCGCCCATATTGGGGCCGGTAATTATTAACATTCTGCGGTTTTCGTCCAGCAGGGTGTCATTGGCTATAAAAGCCTGTTCCTGCACTTGCTCGACTACTGGATGGCGACCAGCAATAATTTCCATGCCAAGGCTATCGGTAAATTCCGGGCAGCTACAATTTAAAGCAATGGCTCGGGCGGCAAGATTGGCGATTACGTCTAGACGTGCCAGACCTGCGGCAAAGCGGCTGAGATCTTGGTGTTGCTGTTGTAGCTTATTAATAAGGTCTTCATAACAATATTTCTCCCGGCTAAGTGCGCGTTCGCGTGCAGACAACACTTTTTCTTCGAACTGTTTTAACTCTTCAGTAATATAGCGTTCGGCAGCTTTGAGAGTTTGCCGGCGGGTGTAATGGGTTGGAACTTTATCGTGCTGGAGTTTGCTGATTTCAATGTAATAGCCATGTACTCGGTTATACCCAACTTTCAGGTTAGCAATGCCGCTTTGTTCGCGTTCGCGAGTTTCCAGATCAAGTAGAAATTGATTGGCATTTTCACTCAAGTTGCGCAGCTCATCCAGTTCCTCATCGTAACCAGTAGCGATAACCCCGCCATCACGAGCCAGCACTGGCGGTGATTCAACCAGAGCTGATTCCAGCAAGGTACGGGTTTGTGGTAAATCGCTTAAATCTGCAGCAATAGCCGCCAGCCAGGGTTGCTGCTGCTCGTCTATCAGGTTTGATAAAACTGGCAGTTTCTGGAGACCGGAACGCAGGGTGGTAAGGTCTCTGGGGCGGGCGCTGGCAAGGGCAATGCGGGCGACTATGCGTTCGATATCGCCTATACCTTTAAGATTCTCGCCGATGTCTGTATGACTGCCAGTTGTAACCAGACTACCTATTGATTGCTGCCGCTGGCGCAATATATCCCGGTCCCGCAGGGGCGAGTTTAGCCACTGGCGCAGCAAGCGTGAACCCATAGGAGTGATGCAGCGATCCATCAAACCCAGTAGAGTATGCTCGCGCCGGCCTCCGGGGTTATATTCGATTTCCAGGTTTCTGCGAGTAGCTGCATCTAGAGTCAAATAGCCTTCAGCTTGTTCCAGTTTTAAGTTGGTAACTTGAGGCAGCTGGTCACGACTGGTCTGCTGCACAAACTGGAGCAGTGCCCCAGCGGCTGCAAGAGCCGGGTTTTCGTTCTCAATGCCAAAGCCTTCAAGGTCTTTAGTACCAAAATGGCGTAGCAGCAAGTCCACTGCAGCCGCATGATCAAAATGCCATGGTGGTTGCTGGCAAACTTTGCTACGGCTGGAGCCATGTTTGCCTAGTTGCTCGATGATCTCGCTTGCTAACTCTTCACTGAGCAGTAATTCGACTACTTGTAAACGCTCTAATTCGGCTTCCAGCGCAGCCATATCTGCACACAGACGTACTGCGAACTGGCCAGTGCTTATTTCCATCCATGCCAAGGCCCAGCCAGATTGTAGTTGGTGGGCTGCGGCCAGAATATTATCGTGGCGGTCAGGTAGCAGCGCCTCTTCGGTGATGGTGCCAGGGGTGATTACCCGCACAACCTTGCGCTCAACCAAGCCTTTGCCGGTGGGTTCGCTGACTTGCTCACAAATAGCTGCTGATTCGCCCATGCGTATCAGCCGAGCCAGATAATTATCTACAGCATGATAAGGAACCCCAGCCATTGGAATTGGTTGGCCTGCGGACTGACCGCGGTTGGTCAAGGCAATATCGAGCAATTCAGTTACCCGGCGGGCATCGGCATAAAACAGTTCATAAAAGTCACCCATTCTGAAAAATAACAGAGTATCGGGGTAGTCAGCCTTGATCCCGAGGTACTGCTGCATTAAAGGTGTATGCGGTTTGCTGGATTTTTGTGCGGGTTTTGCCATCAAATTATTTATAAGAACATTGACCAGATGTGGCAGTTTACCGTATTGTCACAGAGTACAGTAGCTGGAATTTAGATGAGCGTTGAAATGACAGTAAATGATACAGAACTGGAACAGCTGACCGAGCAGCTGGCAGCAGCCTTATTGGCTGTAAATCTTTCCTTGGTTACCGCTGAATCCTGCACTGGAGGCTGGATAGCCAAATGCTGCACTGACCTTGCTGGTTCTTCGAAGTGGTTCGAGCGTGGTTTGGTTAGCTATTCCAATCAGGCGAAGCAGGATTTATTAGGTGTAGATGCAGCCATGCTTGAAACCCATGGCGCAGTATCACTACAAACCGCCACGGCAATGGCTCGTGGAGCCTTGGTAAATAGCCAGGCCCAGCTAGCATTATCTGTAACTGGAATCGCAGGGCCCGATGGCGGTAGTGTGGAAAAGCCTGTTGGTACTGTTTACTTTGCCTGGGCTATAGATGAAGGTGGGCAAATCAATATATCTAGTGATTTGCAGCACTTTAGCGGTAATCGTGATGCAATTCGCCGTGCTACGGTAAAACATGCAATGCTGGGTATTTTGAAATTAGTAGAATAATTCTCAGGTTTTGAGAAGAAGTAGCCATAGAATGTATTCAAATGCGGTCAATGGACCGTCTTAGTGTAGGTATTAACCGCAAATATTTGTCAGGTGGGTATGGTTTGACATTAGCCTGTGTGATAATGACAACAACTGATAGAACGAATTAACTGGAGAGCAATAATCGTGGATGACAACAAAAAACGCGCGCTGACAGCAGCGCTATCACAGATCGAAAAGCAGTTCGGCAAAGGCGCAGTAATGCGCATGGGCGAGGGTAACCGGCAAGATATAGAGGTTGTCCCTACCGGTTCACTAGCACTGGATATCGCTCTTGGTGTTGGTGGCTTGCCGCGTGGACGAGTAGTGGAAATCTACGGCCCTGAATCTAGTGGTAAAACCACCATGACCCTGCATGTTATTGCCGAGGTACAGAAACTTGGTGGTACCGCAGCTTTTGTTGATGCAGAACATGCATTAGACCCTGTATATGCCGAGAAACTTGGGGTTAATATTGAAGAAATGTTGGTCTCACAACCTGATACTGGTGAGCAGGCCTTGGAAATCACCGATATGCTGGTGCGTTCTGGAGCGGTTGATATCGTCGTAATCGATTCGGTAGCGGCATTAACCCCGCGAGCTGAAATTGAAGGCGATATGGGCGACTCACACATGGGTCTGCAGGCGCGCCTGATGTCTCAGGCTTTGCGTAAGTTAACCGCAAATATACAGCGCTCAGGTTGCATGGTAGTTTTCATCAACCAAATTCGACATAAAATTGGGGTTATGTTTGGCTCCCCAGAGACTACCACCGGTGGTAATGCACTCAAGTTTTACGCCTCTGTACGCCTTGATATACGCCGCATTGGTGCGATCAAACGTGGTGATGAAATTGTGGGTAACGAAACCCGGGTTAAAGTGGTTAAAAACAAGGTTGCCCCTCCATTTAAGCAAGCATTGTTTGAAATTCTTTATGGCGAAGGTATATCCAGAGAAGGTGAATTAATTGAGCTTGGCGTTGCCAATGGTTTTGTTAAAAAAGCTGGCTCCTGGTACTCCTACGGTGAAGACCGTATTGGCCAAGGCAAGGAAAATGTACGCAAGTTCCTGCTAGAGAACCCAGATATCGCCACTGAGCTAGAAACTAATCTAAGAACCAAGTTAATGCCCAGCAGAGAGCAAAAAGCAGCATTAGAAGCTGAGCAGAAAGCAGCTGAGGAAAAGGCAGCTAAGAGCGAGAGCGCTGAGTCGTAGCATTACAATTAGTAGCCTTGCATGAAAGAAGATTTTGACCCAACAGCCTGGGCAGCAGCAGTTGCCCAGGGTGTGCGTTTATTAGCTGGGCGCGAGCATTCTCAACATGAGTTGCGCCAGAAGATGTCTAAAAAGAGCCACCCAGCTGAGCTAATTGAGGCCGTGCTTGAGTATTTACAGCAATCGGATTACCAATCAGACCAACGCTTTACCAAAGCATTTATTCGCAGCCGTGTTAACCGCTCACAAGGACCACAAAAAATCCTCGCACAACTATCCCAACGAGGTGTTCGGGTTAATAGCTTGGATGAATACCTGCCCGCTGAGCACGACTGGATAAGCCTTGCTTGTGAATCACTAAACCGAGGCGCACCAATCAGGGCTGCCAATGCACGCAAATTCCGAGAAGCAGCATATCGGCGTTTATGCAGCAGGGGCTTCACCCACAGCCAGTCAA
>CAZEFU010000072.1:0-8129 GCA_964511515.1 uncultured Wenzhouxiangellaceae bacterium | reverse complement strand
GAACCAATACCCGCCTCATTTGAGAAGGCAGCGCGTTTAAAGCCCTGGAAGAGCACACCAAGCACACCGCCAGCCATTCCTTCTGGGCTGAAAGCACCGTTGAAAATAGCGACAAAGGCAGCTGGTACTGCAGAAACATTCATAAAAATAATTACTAAACCGGCAGTGACATAGATAATTGCCATAAATGGCACTATTTTTGAAGTCACCTTGGCAATACTCTTGATCCCGCCAATGATAACCATGCCAACAATGCTTGCAACTACCAACCCATAGAGCCAACCTTTATCTGCAAACCAGCTGTCTTCACCGCCAGTTACTGTAGTTAGCATCAAAAAACTTTGATTAGCTTGGAACATATTGCCGCCACCAAAAGCGCCACCAATACAAAAAATCGCGAACATAACCGCCAATACCTTACCAAGTGTCTTCAGTTTGGGGCTACGCTCAGCCAAACCTTTGGAAAGGTAGTACATGGGGCCACCAGAAATTGACCCATCTTCATTAATATTCCGATATTTAACACCCAAAGTACATTCAACAAACTTGGAGGACATACCTAATAAACCCGCCAGAATCATCCAGAATGTGGCCCCCGGCCCGCCTATTGATACGGCAATTGCTACACCAGCAATATTGCCTAAACCGACCGTACCAGACAAGGCCGTTGCCAGCGCCTGAAAATGGGTCACCTCGCCCGGTGCCGTAGGATCAGTATAATCACCTCGAACCAGCCTGAAGCCAAGCTTTAAGGCGCGCAGATTGATAAACCTGAAATATATGGTGAACACACTAGCAGCCACAATCAGCCAAACCAATACAAAGGGAATAGCCACCCCGGCAACTGTAAATGAGCTGAAAATGAAATTACCAATCGCATTTGCAGTTGGCTCTACCACCTGATTGATTTTCTCATCTAAGCTTAATTCAGCCTGCGCCTGGGATAATAATGGAAAGAATATGCCGCTAAGCATCAGAGTGAAAGCTATGTAGCGCTTATGCAGATGGTGCATTGGTGGGTCTCCCGAGAATATCTAATATGGTTGATTATCTTAAAGCTGAAATCAGTTTTATTCTTGTTCACACAAATTACTGGTTTCGCACTAAGAGCCCATCTTAGCCCATGCTCAGGCAGAAACAAAATTTCATTCTCTCAAACGCCATCTTTCCATTTAATGGAGCAACCCATTGATGCAATTTGTTGCTGCGGACCACGACCAGTTTTGGCTACTTCTTGCATCGCCAAAAATAAGTCTCTGCGCGCATCTGGGCGCTCACGCTGACTGCCACTATCGTCTAGTCTGCCACGATATTGCAGTTTTAATTGAGCGTTATAGCCGAAGAAATCCGGAGTGCAAACAGCGCCATATTCTTGTGCTATATGTTGGCTTTCATCAAGCAGGTAAGGAAAACTGAATTTCTGCTGTTGTGCCAGCCGCGCCATATTTGCAAAGCTGTCTTCCGGGTAATCAGTTTGGTCATTCGCCATTATCGCCACGCTATTTACCCCAAGAGATTTCAGCTCATCTGTATCGCGCACCAATTTTGTGAGAATAGATTTCACATAGGGGCAGTGATTACAGATAAACATAATCAACAAGCCATTTTCGCCGGCGCACTGTTGTAACGACCAGTTACGTTTATCTACACCCGGCAGGTCAAATTCGATAGCAGGCAGGTCAAATTCACAAACTGGTGTATGTAGTAATACCATTTAATTTCCCTGGTTGGCTTAGTCATTGAGTAACTTATTGAGCTAATGGTAACAAATTCAGGCGCTCCGACCCTTCCCAGAGCGCATTTACAGCAGAAAAAACCTTAGAAATTTGCTATAATTGATGGAACTGTAAGTAGTTTTTGGGTTCAAAAGCTAAGTACCGACAACAATAACAGGGAACAGGTATCGCAAAATAATGATTTCAGGCGACCAAAATAGCAGCAATAAAACAAGGATAAAACTTCTTGTTGCTTTGCTATGCCTGGCTATATTTTCGCTGAGCGCTCAGGCCAACGACACACGGCCTACCGCATCAGGGTGGTCATTGCTACCTGAAAACACTGGCAGCACCAAGCCTACATACACTTTGAACCCATTACCAATATCGGCTAGCAGAGTTGAGACCACTAGCAGCACATCACCCATAAAACTGCTCTCAACTAATGCCACACCCTTGTTTTTTGAGCTGCAAAGCGGGCAGTCTATGCTTTCATCGGGGCTCAATACTGCCGGGCAATTAACTTTTGCCAGCACCCTTGGTTGGCAACCGCTAGACCAACTAGTTGTTGCATTGGGTTTGCACAATTCTATTACTGATAAAACTGCCGGTACCGACCACTTCCAGCCAATAAGCAATATTCGCTGCGAAAGTGCGCTAATTGAACCTGGTAAATACCATGCCAGTAATTGTCGCTTCACCGATGGTGGTGATCTTGGTGGCCAGCTTATTAGTCGCTTTACCAGCCTGGGGGCAACCTGGGCGCCAGACCTATCTGCAAGAACCAATACCAGCGTGCAAGTTGAATATTTTCAGCAGCAAAACCAGGCAGCAAATGATGTTGGTATAAACAACTATCTCAACCCTACCAGCAATCAATTAAATAGCAATCGTGGATTTCTAACTGCAAATGAGTTGGGCGATGCCTCTAAGCTAGAAGGCGTTGGAGTTAATTTAGCGCTGGGCATTAACCATACGAGCATGGGAGAGTTACAGCTAGGTCTGCAATTGTCGAGAATTAACAGTGTTGAACTGAACTACTCAGCGGCCAACTCCGGTTTCAACCTCAACCCTCAATCAAGCCAGGCTAATCTGCCCATTGCCCCATATAATACGGCGGCAGTAAACTTTGACTGGCGGCGCGGTTCATTCAGTGGCGGTGTTCAGGGCTTCTATCGCGAGCCTTTAACTCTGGATAATCAACAGAACACAGAAGGCTTGGCTGGCTTTGATATATATTTCAGCTGGCATACTCCCTGGAATGCCAATTTATCAATCGGTACCACCAGTGTGATGGACGCCAGCAACACCAGCAAGCTAGCTAACGAAGGCAGTGACCCGTTTGAATTAATCTACGGCCGGGTTCCGTATGTTCGTTATCAGCAAGATTTATAAAGAACACACTTTATTAACACCAAAGCTGCTCGGTTTTGGTAAACTACCTGCAAATACAATTATCGCTTCATTATTGAGATTATTCCTTATGTCGGCCAAAACTATTCCTTCTAAAGTACTAATTCTAATCTGTCTGATGTGGGTCTCTGCAACAGCTTTCGGACAAGGGTTTTCTTCCCTGGAAGAACGCATGACCGGTCAAGAATTTGCTGATGCTGGCTTAGAAGGCCTGTCTGCTGCTGAGCTGGCAAAATTAAACACCTGGATTCGAGCCCATTCTCTGGCATCACACGAACTAACCGGCAACTCTGAGGGTGAGGGTGGCATTGCTTCACACGATGGCTTGGGAAGCTCAGCTGATAATGCCAACTACTATAATAAAAACCCGATTAGCAGCCACCTAAAAGGTGAATTTAATGGCTGGGATGGCGCTGCAGTGTTTGAGCTTGAGAATGGAATGATTTGGGTGCAGGACGAAAATGACACGTTCTTTATTAAAAGCGTTTCAAACCCGGCTGTTTTGATAGAGCCAGGAATGTTCTCAGCATGGAAGCTTTCTGTTGAGGGTAACAATAAAAAGGTTCGAGTTAAACGAATTCAATAGTTACCACTCTACTGGCAAGCTAATACATTTCGCCGATGGCTCGAGTTTTCTTGCGGTAATCCAGCTTGGTCTTAAGCATAAGCAAACGAATTACTACATACGCAAAAATTCCCACACCCATTAAAACCCAGATACCATTGCCAACGCTCTGGGTAAATTGCTCACTATCTACGTAATACCAAATAAACCCTGCAGTTAATAATGTAAGCGCTGTATAAGATGTCATTTTCAAGCGATAGATACGAACCCTAAAAGCTCGCAGCGCTGTCTTTTTTAGTGCAGCAATATCAGTATTACTTGGGTTCAGGCCGCAATCTGGGCAGCCAGATAACTGACTAGAGAACCTTTCTCCACAGCGGGGGCAATTTATCAATGCCATATATTTACTCCTTTATCGACAAGACTTCACAGCGGCTATAGTAGCCTGATAAACATGAGTTTCACAGCCCATTGGCAGTGAATACTGGACTCAAGATACGTACTGGTAAATTATTTAAGGCGCTATTTACTCATCAGCATCAATGAAGAAATGAATCACCGCACGTAGACCACCGCTTGCTCGGTTACTTATCTCTATTCGCCATTGATATAAATCACAAAGCCTATACACAATAGCCAAGCCAAGCCCGGAGCCTTTACCAACTACTTTCTTACCGCGGTAATGACGATCAAATAATAGAGTGATTTCTTCTTCTGGCACACCAGGGCCGGTATCGAGCACTTCAACCGTGCCATTGCCTACCCTGACATCTATCGAGCCCTCTTTGGTATAACGAACTGCATTACCAATTAAATTACCAATGGTTACTGCAATCACAGACTCTGGAGCGATAACACTCAAGTTATTAAGTTTCATGGCTGACAAGCGCACTGCTTTATTACCAACCAGAGGTTGATAATGTGAGATCAGATTCTCGGCAATCGCATATACATCTTGGGTGCGGCTTTCTTGATTGATACCCTTCTCGGCACGAACCAGATGCAACAGGGCGCTAGTGGTATCTGATGATTGCCGTGCGGCTCGGGCTATGCGTAATAACCTGGTACGCATTTTCTCCGGCAAGTCCTTCTGGCTCAACAACAACTCTGTGGCTCCAGTTATAACCGTCAGGGGGGTGCGTAGCTCATGCGAAACATCGGCATTGAAGTCTCGATCTCGTTCAACCATATGTTGTAGATGATCGGAGTACTGATCCAAAGCTGCCGCTAACTGCCCGACTTCATCATCGGCAAAAAAATCTGCTAGTGGTTCTGGCTTGGTGGTTTCATCAAAGCTATCTAAGCGTCTGGCAAGGTCGGCTACCGGGCGCATTACTCGTCCAGAAGACCACAGACCAAGTAACCATGAGAATAAGGAAAATACACCGACCACACCAATTAATGCCCAATTCAAACGCGCATCAATGCGCTCACTATCACTAACATCTTGAGTTAAAAACACCCATAAATCTGAGTCTTTACGAATTGCCGCCTGCCAGGTTTTGCTGCCATTGCTAACTCGGTGCACTCCGGTTGGCAGGTCGCGGAATAATGGTGGGACTATCTCGGCCTTTTCAGGTGCAGTTACAAAGCCTTCGATGCGGCTATGAAATGGCTCTCTTACCCCAGGGTTAAGCCGCAGGGTATCTATATAATCATCTACTTCTTTTTTAAGAGTCTCGGCAACTAATTGGTCTTCAAGGTAATCTTGTAGATAATGGGTGGCAAGTGCAAACATGCCGCTGAGAAGCGTACCAAACAGCAGAAACGATAATATTATTCGACTGCGTAGTCTACGCCGATACCGCATCTGGCTCTACCATCCGGTAGCCAATCCCATGACGGGTATGGATCATTGGGTGCTCGAAGGGTTTATCAATTGCTGACCTGAGTGTATGGATATGCACCCGTAAGCTATCACTATCTGGCATTTCTTCGCCCCATACATGGGTTTCTAGCTCTTTCCGGGTCACTACATTAGGCGATGACTCCATCAGCTTACGCAGTAGCTTCAGGCCAATAGGATTAAGCTCCAAGGACACGCCATCGCGTTCAACCTGCACCGTATCAAGATTATAGTGCAACGGGCCAACCTCAAGCTCACGCGGTTGAACTGTTCGGCCGCGCTTAACCAACACTTGAAGTCTAGCCTCAACTTCCTGTAATTCAAATGGTTTAACTAGATAATCATCAGCGCCATGCTCAAAGCCAGCCAGTTTGTCTTCAAGTCGATCGCGAGCGGTAAGCATTAATACCGGGGTATCTTTGCGCGCTTCTTCACGCAATTTACGACAAACTTCAAGGCCATCCATGCCGGGTAACTGTAAGTCGAGCACAATCGCATCGAAGTCGTTAACTATTGCCAGATGTAAGCCGGTAATGCCATCTCCAGCAAAGTCGACCATATGTTCATGGTCCTCAAGATAATCGCCTATATTAGCAGCGATATCTGGGTTGTCTTCAATAATAAGTATCTTCATTCCGGGTCACCTGTAACTAGCTTTGCTTCTTGTTTTATCATGCTATTGTAACTGTTCATTCAGTTAGTTGCTCTTCGCTGGTGCAAGCACCTAAGGCAAAGGCCCAGACAAATAACACTGCCTGAGCCTTCGAGCTCTGTTTACAACATTTCAATAGCGCGTGTCAGAACAATAATAGAGCTGAACTGAATGTTAAAGGATACGCTCAACAGGGTTAAAAAGTCGTTAACTACAGAGCCTCTTTTCTAATCAGCAGAGCAGTAGTTATCAGGGTCATATATTTAGCCGGTTTCTAAACTAATTTGAGTGTTCTAATCTTCGATCAGGCCTATACCAGCGAGGGTACTTGCCAGCTCTTCAGTACTGCCGCCCTTGTTTAGTTTGACCATTAATCTAAACTCATTGGCAGAATCGGCATGGCGCAAACCATCATCGTAAGAAATATGACCTTCCCGGTACATATTGAACAGGCATTCATCGAAAGTAATCATTCCCAGGTGGCCTGAGCGTTTCATAATATCTTTTAGTTCGTGGATTTCACCCTGACGAATTTTCGCTTGAACTAATGGTGTATTAACTAAAACTTCAATCGCAGCCCAGCGCCTGTCGCCGTCTATGGATGGTAGCAATTGTTGCGCAATAATTGCCTTCAGGTTGAAAGATAAGTCCAATAACACCTGATCACGCGCATCTTCTGGGAAGAAGTGCAATATGCGATCCATTGCCTGATTTGCATTGTTCGCATGCAGTGTACACAAACAAAGATGGCCGGTTTCGGCAAAAGTAAGGGCATGCTCCATTGATTCACGGGTTCGAATCTCACCAATTAGAATTACATCGGGTGCCTGGCGCAATGTATTGCGCAGCGCCACTTCAAAAGACTCTGTATCTACCCCGACTTCACGCTGGGTTATCAAGCTTTTACTGTGCTTATGAACAAACTCAATTGGATCTTCAATGGTAACAATATGACCACTCATATTTTGGTTTCTATAGCCAACCATAGCTGCCAGTGAGGTTGATTTACCAGTACCTGTGGCGCCTACAAAAAATATTATTCCTCGTTTAGCTAAGGCCAAATCAGCCAGAATAGGCGGCAGACAAAGCTCTTCAAAAGTTGGAATTCTAGTTTCAATCAAGCGACATACAATGCCGGCATTGCCCTGCTGACGGAAAGCACTTACCCGAAATCTGGCATCATCATTTAAAGCGACCGCAAACTGACACTCGTTAGTCTCTTCAAACTCGGCCCGCTGATGCGGGTTCATAATAGACAATACCAACTCTTCAGCCTCTTCTGTGCTCAAAGCCACTTCTTCTATGGGGCCAATCACACCGTTAATCTTCAAGCATGGGGGCATGCCTTGAGTAACAAAAAGATCCGAGCCTCTGCTCTTGTATAACTCTAATAACCAGTCATTAACTTTACTCATTTCACTTAACTCCATTTCAAGCGAATAATTGTCGATTCACTGCCCGGCGGGCAGCTTCATGACGGGTGATTAAACCTCGATTAACGAAGTTTTCCAGATTTTGATCGAGTGTACACATGCCAACATTTTGTCCGCTTTGAATCGCTGAATACATTTGTGCAACTTTGTTCTCTCGAATCAAATTCCTGATCGCGGGGGTTCCTATCATAATTTCATGTACCGCTATACGGCCACCGCTAACTCGCTTCAGCAGGGTTTGTGAAATTACTGCACGTAAGCTTTCAGATAACATCGAGCGCACCATGTCTTTTTCTCCAGCCGGGAATACATCAATAATACGATCAATGGTTTTGGCTGCTGAACTTGTATGCAAGGTAGCAAACACCAGATGACCAGTTTCGGCTGCTGTCATGGCCAGGCGGATTGTTTCAATATCTCGCATCTCACCAACCAGAATAATATCTGGATCTTCACGCAGGGCCGAGCGCAAAGCCTGATTAAATCCGTGGGTATCACGGTGCAC
>CAZEFU010000071.1:0-8156 GCA_964511515.1 uncultured Wenzhouxiangellaceae bacterium | reverse complement strand
AAGCCAGAGAGCAAAAAAATCAGGCTAGAGAGCGGCGCGAAAAGGACCTGGAAGCACAAAAAATTCGGCAACAACAACAGCGTGAAGATGAGAGCAAGCGCCAGCAGGAGTTTGCAGAACAGCGCAAACGTGCAGCAGCTGCGGAAAAACTGCAAAAAGAACAAGATCAGAAAAACCAGGCTGAGCTGGATAAAAAAAGTAAGGCCCAGGAAGAATTGGTCAAAAAGCGCCAGGCAGAACTGGATAGAATCCGCCAGCAGCGTGAGCAACAGGAACTAAAAGTTAAAGAGGAAAGTGAAAAACTGCGCAAACTGGCAGAAGAACGAAAAGCCAGAGAAAAAGCTGCCGCAGATAAACGCATGCGCGACCAGTTAAACGCTGAAGCCAGGGATGCAGAGCAAGCTCAAGTATTGGGAACCTTGGCTGACCAGTATGTATTGGAAATCACCAATTTAGTAACCCGCAACTGGTATCGCCCTGCAACTGCCAAAGCAGGTTTGCGTTGCCGGTTACAGGTACAGCAAATTCCTGGTGGTGATGTAATTAGTGCAGATGTGGTGAAATCTAAATGTAACGCAGATGAAGCAACTCAACGCTCAATTATTGCTGCGGTTAAACGCGCCGGGGTTCTACCTTACCGGGGCTTTGAGAAAGTTTTTGAACGAGAAATTGAATTTGAATTTAGCTATGACGGTGATTAAATGAATATATTCCTTACCCCAGGAAAGATTAATTCCAGGCCCAGCAGCTTGCTGCGCATCTGTTTGTTAGCACTATTAATGCTTAGCGCGAATGCCCAGGCTAAATTGGATATCCAGATTGTTGAAGGAGTTGCCGGTGCTATCCCGATAGCTATCGTGCCTTTAAGCTGGGAAGCCACAACTCCAGCACCCCTGGTTCAGCCTGATGAAGTTATTTCAGCAGATCTCTATGGTTCGGGTTTATTCCAGCCAATGGACTCAGGGGATATGTTTGCCAAACCAGGTCGAGGCGAGGATATAGCATTTGCCAGCTGGCAGGCATTAAAAAATGATTATATGCTGGTTGGTTATATAACTGGTGATGGTGTTGAAGGATATACAGCGAATTATGAGCTCTATGATATTCATACACAAGAACGCCTACTGGCGCAATCACTACCGGTAAGACCAGGTGATCTGCGCTATGCAGCACATAAAATTGCAGATGCAGTATACGAGAGAATCACCGGCCAACCCGGTGCCTTTGCCACACGAATTGCATATGTTACAGCTACTGGTGTTGGTGAAAATATTGAATTTAAGTTAATGGTAGCTGATGCCGATGGTTTTTCTCCACAATCTATCGCCACCTCACCAGAGCCATTAATGTCTCCCGCATGGTCAGCAGATGGCAACAAAATAGCTTATGTGTCATTTGAGAAAGGCAATTCTGCTATTTTCATCCAGGATGTTCTTAGCGGCGCGCGCCAACTGGTTTCGTCCTTCCGTGGCATCAACGGCGCACCTTCATTTTCGCCCGATGGCAAAACTCTGGCGGTTTCCTTATCTAAATCAGGAAACTCAGAAATCTATCTGCACCCATTGGGAACTCAGACATTTACCCGGCTTACCAATCATTGGGGAATTGATACTGAACCAGTTTGGGGTCCATCCGGACGCTATATTTATTTCACTTCAGACCGCGCGGGTAGACCGCAAATCTATCGCATTCTTGCCACTGGCGGCAGCCGTGAGCGGGTAACCTGGGAAGGGCAATACAATGCCCGTGCCAGCATTTCCCGTGACGGCAAGCAAATGGCGATAGTGCAGGGAAATGATAATCGTTATCGAATAGCCATCCAGGACCTGGAAAGTAACCGTTTAATAGTGGTTTCGAGCGGAATTTTGGATGAATCTCCAAGTTTTGCCCCGAATGGTAGTATGATATTGTATGCTTCTAAAGAGAATGGCAAAGGTGTATTGTTTGCAGTATCTGCAGATGGGCGTGTCAGGCAGCGTTTAATTCTCTCAGAAGGCGAAGTTAGGGAGCCTGCCTGGTCTCCGGTGATCCATTAAATATTTCATGTGAATAAAATAAATAGGAATTAAAAAATGAATAGTTTTACCAAAGTTCTACTGACTCTAATGTTGGTTGCTGGACTTACAGCATGTAAAAAAGATGAGGTGAAAGATGATGTCGATACTGCTGCACCAGTTGTTGATAATGGTGACACAGGTGATGTGACAACTTCAGCCCTCGACCCGCGTAATCACTCTGATGTACGTAATCTGGAAAACCCAGAAAGCCTGCTCTCCAAGCGAGTGATTTATTTCGATTACGATCAATCCACCGTTAGAGCTGAATTTCGTCCAGTAGTTGCTGCACATGCTGAATATCTGGCTGCCAATGGAGATGCACAGATTACCTTGGAAGGCCATGCTGATGAGCGCGGTACCAGAGAATACAATTTGGCACTGGGTGAGCGTCGTGGAAACTCAGTTAGCGGTCTGCTTTCAGCACAAGGTGCGCGTGGCGGCCAAATGGAAGTTGTTAGCTACGGTGAAGAACGCCCAAACTGTCGTGAAACCAGTGATTCTTGCTGGGGTATGAATCGTCGCGTTGAGATAGTCTACACTTCACGTTAAGCTTAATACGCTTCAATAAAAAGGATCCGGGTCTGCCCGGATCCAGTCTGTACTGTATCTTTTAGGGAACCGATTGGAACTCTTGTGATCGTATAGAAAATCCTAATCATATATGTGAAACAAGCATGATATATTTCCGTTCAGCTCTGCTCCTCCTTGCCTTCATGATTTCCAGCATTGCATCTGCCCAGGCAGATCAGAGTTTTGTTGCTGATTTGGTTTATCAAGTACAGCAATTACAAGAGGAAGTCAGGCAGTTGCGCGGACAACTAGATCAGCAGGAGCATGAGTTAAAAAACCTCAAAGCGCGCCAACGGGATCAATATTTAGATCTGGATAGTCGCCTGGGTGAGCTGCAGACCAGGCCAGTGGCCCCAGTGGTTAACACAGCTATCTCAACTCCGGCAGTGATTGATCCAGTACCAACAACAGTTCCTACAGATACGCAAACACCGGTCGCAGTAGCTGATGTAACTGCGGTAAGTACCCCAGTAGTAGAATCAGTACCACCAGTGGATGATAAAACAGCCTATCAGGCGGCCTTCACCAATCTGCGTGAATTACGCTACACCGAAGCTGCAGAAGGATTTTATGCATTTTTGGAAACCTACCCAGATAGCCCATTAGCAGGCAACGCTCAGTATTGGTTGGGTGAGTCCTACTATGTAACTCGTAACTATGACTTTGCTCTGGAGTCATTCCAGAGCTTGTTGGAAACCTACCCAGAAAGTAAAAAGGTCCCGGATGCATGGCTGAAAATCGGCTATACCTACTATGAAATGAAAGACTACCCCAAGGCTCTAGATATCCTCAATCGAGTAAAACAGGATTATCCCGATACCACCTTGGCTAAATTAGCCGATAGCCGCCTGCAAACCATGCAAATGGAAGGTGTTCGCTAAGAGCAGTTTTCTTACTTCTTGTCCCATTAGATTTTCCGGGGCGCCGAATAGGCGAACCCGGAATCCGTGCCAAATTCCAGCACTTCAGTTAACCCCAAAAACCAAACAAACCATAAAGTAAAGTCATCCCAACCCCCAAGCCACTGCGAATGATAAAATACCCGCATGAATGCAGAAGCAAAACCTCAACTCGTACCCCCAAACCGTGACGGATACCTGAAAATCACCGAGATTTTCCTCTCCCTCCAGGGCGAAGCCCGCGACAGTGGCCGAGCAACAACCTTTATTCGACTTACCGGCTGCCCCCTGCGTTGCACTTATTGCGATAGTGAATATGCTTTCTTCGGCGGTGGGTGGCTAAGTTTCGAGCAAATTCTCGAACAAGTGAGTAACAACGGCGTTAAATATGTTTGTGTAACCGGTGGCGAACCTCTGGCACAAAAGCGTTGCTTGCAACTACTTACTAAGCTCTGTGATGCTGGCTATAAAGTTTCGCTAGAAACCTCCGGTGCACTTGATATAAGCGCGGTTGATGCAAGAGTCTGTAAAGTTATGGATCTTAAAACCCCAGATTCAGGCGAATCCCAGCGCAACCTCTGGAGCAACCTTGAGCACTTGCAACTCACCGACCAGATTAAACTGGTAGTCAATTCACGCGATGACTATGACTGGGCGGTACAGATGCTCGATCAATATCAGCTAAATCAAAAAGCTGAAGTAATATTTTCTCCAGTATGGGAAAGTGTAACCCCACGGCAATTAGCTGACTGGATAGTTGCCGATAAATTACCAGTTCGCTTTCAGCTACAGTTACATAAAATCCTTTGGGGTGATGAGGCAGGGCGATAATGAGCCAGCACAGCAGCAAAGCAGTTATTCTATTATCCGGTGGTCTGGACTCCGCTACCTGCTTGGCAATTGCCAAACAAGCTGGCTATGAGTGCTATTGCTTGTCGATTGATTATGGGCAGCGCCACAGCACAGAACTTGTAGCTGCAGAAAATATAGCCATAAGTCTTGGTGCACATGAACATAAAACTGTAAAAATAGACTTGCGCAGCATTGGCGGTTCAGCGTTAACCGATGATAGTATTGCTGTACCAGAAGATGAACCATCCGGCATTCCCAGTACCTATGTGCCAGCGCGAAATACAATTATGTTATCTGTTGCCCTTGGCTGGGCTGAAGTATTGAGGGCTGAGAGTATATTTGTCGGAGTTAATGCAGTAGATTATTCTGGCTACCCAGATTGCCGACCAGAATTTATAGCGGCATTTCAGGAATTATCAAACTTGGCAACTAAAGCTGCAGTTGCAGGCCAAAGAATAAGAATTGAAACTCCATTAATCCACCTAAGTAAGGCGGAAATCATTCAAACAGGGAGTGATCTTGGAGTAGATTACTCAAAAACCATATCCTGTTACCAGGCAGATAATGAAGGGAAAGCCTGTGGTCGCTGTGATTCTTGTCGAATTCGCCAGCAAGGCTTCACTGGTGCATCAACCCCTGACCCAACCATATACCAATAATTTAGACTCTAAAGTATACTTTAGAAAAGCACTAGCTCGGTTAAAGTGTTAATATGAAATACGCTGAAAAGCTTGTTATTGTCAGCAAATTTGGGTATCATCTCGTGCCGAAAAAGGGTCGTTAGCTCAGTTGGTAGAGCACTGGACTTTTAATCCATTGGTCATAGGTTCGAATCCTATACGACCCACCATTTTCCAATAAAAAAGCTGTCTTTTGACGGCTTTTTTATTGTCTGAAAACCATCTAGGCGCTAAGGCGCTATGTAGCTGGTTTCTTCATCCAGGTATTTCTAAGTGTGCGTAGTCACTGAACTTTCACTCTATTGCCACTTGGCAAATACAGTGTTTGTTTCTTCATCGCTGGCAAAATCACCAGCATTTGCTTCAGCAAGAGCAAGCTCAGTTTCTGCAATTTGCCATTGATTGACATCAATATAATCTCGAATGGCGGTGGCAGCGATGTAAGACATGGATCGCTGTGCGGATTGCGCTAATTGGTCAAGCCTTTCTTTATCTTTGATTTCCAGGCGTATAGTCATTGTGGTTGAATTACTCATACGGAGCTCTCAATGTGTTCACATGGGTACATACTAACGTATTACTTCAAATGTGCACTCTTAACAACGGCCTGTTCCGGTCTGGGATAAAATACGCAGATGAACTTACCTGCAATTAAATATGCTGCTGATTTGCCAATTAGCGGGCACCTTGAGGAAATACTGAAAGCTTTGGGTGAGCATCAGGTGTTGGTTATTGCAGGTGAAACCGGTTCTGGCAAAACTACCCAGCTTCCCAAGATGTGTTTACAGGCAGGTCTTTCGGTAGATGGTCTGATTGGCTGTACTCAGCCGCGACGTATAGCTGCGCGTAGTGTGGCTGAACGGGTAGCGGAAGAGCTCTCGGTTGCTGTGGGCGGTATTGTTGGTTATCAGGTTCGCTTTCAGGAAAAATTGGGAGCGGATACGCAAATAAAGTTTATGACCGATGGAATTTTGCTGGCAGAAATACACAATGATCCACTGCTGCGGAAATATAATTGCTTAATTCTAGATGAGGCGCACGAGCGCAGTCTGAATATAGATTTTTTACTTGGTTATCTGAGCCAGTTATTACCACGCAGGCCAGAGCTCAAGCTGATAATCACATCAGCAACCATTGATACCGAGAAGTTTGCCGCGCACTTTATGCACGGCAAACAAGCAGCGCCAGTAATTGAAGTCTCTGGTCGCGGTTATCCGGTAGATATTCGATACAGGCCGCTAGAACGCGATGATGGCAAGCCTCGGGAAATCAACTTGGCTATTTACGATGCAATTAATGAACTAGATAGACAAAGCACGAGTATTCCTGGCGATGTCTTGGTATTCCTCAGTGGTGAGCGAGATATTCGTGAAGCACGTGAATATCTAGAGAAGAAAAACCTGCGTGAAACCGAAGTGCTGCCATTATTAGCCAGGCTTTCAGCTGGCGAGCAACAACGAATTTTCCATCCGGGTAAATTACGCCGCATTATTTTGGCAACTAATATTGCTGAGACCTCACTAACAGTTCCCAGAATTCACTCTGTGATTGATACAGGACTTGCGCGAATTTCGCGATACAGTACTCGCAGCCGTATATTGCGCCTGCCGATTGAGCCGGTTTCCCAAGCATCCGCTAATCAACGCTCTGGTCGCTGTGGCCGTTTGGGGCCGGGCGTTTGTATTCGCCTGTATGCAGAAGATGATTTTAAATTACGTCCGGAGTTTACCGAGCCTGAAATCCTGCGAACTTCCCTGGCATCGGTAATATTACGCATGGCAGCAATGGATCTGGGGGCAATTGAAGACTTTCCCTTTGTAGACTCGCCACCACCGCGCTCAATCAACGATGCCTGGAATTTATTGCAAGAACTGGCAGCAGTAGATCGCTCTCGGCAAATCAGCAAGCTTGGGCGTAAGTTAGCTGCGTGGCCTGTAGATGTGAGAGTTGGCAGAATGTTAATAGCTGCAGATACAGAGGGCTGTCTGGATGAAATGCTAACTCTGGCAGCAGTTTTATCAATACAAGACCCACGGGAAAGGCCGCTAGAGAAACAGCAAGCTGCAGATGAAAAGCATGCTCAGTTTGTTGATTCCAAGTCTGACTTTATCAGCTTATTAAACTTATGGCGCTGGCTGCAGAAGCAACGCATGCAACTAAGTAATTCACAATTCAGACGGGTTTGTCAGCGCAATTTCCTTGCCTGGCACCGTGTGCGGGAATGGAGTGACTTGCGTCGCCAACTGGCAGATCTAGCCAAAGAAGGCAAGCTTAAAATTAATCGCAAACCAGCAGACTATGCCGCCATCCATCGGGCTTTGCTCTCAGGTTTGTTAAGCCATATTGGTTTAAAAGATGAGAAACATCAGTTTCAGGGCGCTCGCGGTAAACAATTTATGTTGTTTCCCGGTTCCGGCTTGTTCAAAAAACCTCCGCAATGGTTAATGGCGGCGGAACTGGTTGAAACCTCCCGTCTGTTTGCGCGCACCAATGCGGCGATTGATCCGCTATGGATTGAACGAATTGGCAAGCACCTACTTAAAACTCATCAATTTGATCCACACTGGTCAAAGCGCCAGGGCCGGGTTACAGCTTGGCAGCAAGTGACTTTATATGGCTTGGTACTGGTGGAAAAAAGGCGCGTGGATTTTGGCCGAATTGATCCAGCGGCAGCGCGGGAAATATTTATTCGAGATGGACTGGTTACTGGCGAGATAAACACCCGTGCCAGTTTTCATCATGCCAACCAGTTATTGTTGGAAGAAGTGAGCAGGCATGAGCAAAAGCGCCGCAGCCGTGATGTGTTGGTTGATGAGCAAGCTTTGTTTGATTTCTTTGATACGCGCTTGCCCGATTATATATGTAGCATAAAAAACCTGGAACGCTGGCTACAATCTCTTGACGAGAAATCGCGGCAGCAATTATTGTATTCGCACGATTTATTGCTGCGTGATGATGCAGGCTTGGCAACTGAAGATGAATTTCCAGCGGGCCTGGAAATGTCAGGACAAAGCTATCAACTAGAATACCGCTTTGACCCCCGCGACCCCCGCGATGGAGTCGAGTTTCAACTACCCTTGCATCAACTAAATACCCTC
>CAZEFU010000070.1:0-8194 GCA_964511515.1 uncultured Wenzhouxiangellaceae bacterium | reverse complement strand
TTATACTTCACTATAACACCAATCCAAGAGAGGAATTTATGAAAAAACCCCTATTTACCCTGACAATTATATTAGCTCTGTCGCTGAGCGCTTGTGATCGTGACAGTAGTGTTCCTGAAGCCATTAGCGATGGCGCTGATATATTTAACTATGTACCGGCAGATACCCCCTACCTTATGGCAACACTTGAAGGCGTGCCAGATGACATTGTTGTAATGAGTATGGAGGCCTCAAGGCCTTTTATCGATGACTTCCAAAAAGTACTTAATGATGCCAGTCTTGCCTATGATTCTGAAAATGAAAATGAGAATAACCCTTTCAGTTCTTTGGATAAAGAGCTAGATTTCAATATAGGGAAATTTTACGCATCTCTGCTTGAGCAATACTCAGCAAACTACAGTATCGAAGGCATGAGAAATTTAGGTCTTGATCCGAATTCTAAATCAGTAGTTTATGGCTTAGGGCCATTCCCTGTTATTCGCATGACTATCTTGGATGAAGAGAAAATCCGTGTGGTTCTGGATAAAGCATTTACCGCTGCGGGAGAAACTCTCACAGAGAAGGAATTAAATGGCAGGAAATACTGGCAGTTTGGTGGTGAAAAAATCACTGGGATTGCAAGCATTGGTCAATCTGAAGTATCCATTGGAGTAATTCCAAGTAGCATGCTAGATGAAGGCTTGGCTAATATTCTTGGGCAATCAGTTCCTGCTGAGGCAATGGACGTTACATCTGAGCTGGCGAAATTTAATCGCAGCCATGGTTACACCAATTATGGTACAGGCTGGCTCAAGCCAGAGAGGTTTCTAAATATATTCTTGAGTGATACATCCACTGCTGCCAATAGCCTTAGAGACCTGATGAAGTTTGACAACAGCGCTGTCACCGGTGTTTGCAAAGATGAAGTTACTGCACTGGTAGCAACTGTTCCAATGATCCATATGGGAACGAAAAAACTTGATAAAAGTGAGATGGTGCTGGCGGGGACTGTCGAATTAGAAGCTGGTCTTGCATCCGAGTTACAACAGTTAACTATTGCGAATACTCTAAACCCTGGCAACCCTGGCAGTCTTTTAAACATCGGCTTTGCCATGGATCTTGCCAAGTTACGCGAATGGCTTCTAAGTACAGCCAAGAAACGCAATGAATCTCCATATCAATGCGCTGAGCTTGCCGGCCTGAATTCTATGTACGCTACAGCCTACCAGAACCTCAACCAGCCATTGCCACCATTAGTCGGTAACCTGTTCGGTTTCAAAGTCAGCATTGACGATTTAGATTTTGGCAAGCTTATGATGGGGGGTTCACCACCAGAAAACGGCAAGCTACTGCTATCTATTCTTACCAGCAATCCGGAAATGCTAGTTGGAATGAGGCAAATGTTTTTACCTGACCTTGCTGGCTTGAATCTTACTTCTGGTGGCGACCCGGTAGAATTGAATCTAGCTGCTATGCCCACTGGAGATGAGCCTGCCTGGGCAGCAATGGGCGACTCATCTCTGGGAGTAGCTATTGGTGAGGGTATGGACTCAAAACTACCAGCATTTCTTAGCGATGGAGAGAGTGAGAGCGGTGAGTTTTTAACTATTGGAATGGATAGTGATTTATTTCTTGAACTACAAAACTCAATAATCGCCATGTTACCCGATGACGTTGACATTTCTGATTCAACCACGGGCCTCGAGGTAATGATAGAAATGTACGAAAGTATGTTTTTCAAAAGCAGCCTGACCGATAAAGGCATCACTTTTGAGTCACAGTACGAATTCAAACAAGACTAAAGAAACTTAACGATAAAAGGGCTGCGTTTGCAGCCCTTTTCTTTTGTCTGTCTCAGCTTGTTGCTTAGTAACGAAAGTGTTTTATCTTTTCACCTTTACGACCAAGATCGGTCATAGCCTCAATACCTAACTGCAAGTGCAGGTCTGCCCAGTTCGCTGTTACTGCTGTATCTGAAGCTTCAGTTTTTACTCCATCTGGAGTAACTGGCACATCAGAGACCAATAATAACGCACCCCTGGCAATCTCGTTGGAGTGACCGACTATAAATACAGTCGCAGTTTCCATATCTATACCAATACAGGTCATCGCATGCAAGCGTTGGTGGAATTCCAGATCGTGCTCCCAAACCCGTCTGTTGGTGGTATAAATAACCCCGGTTCGATAATCCAGATCTTTATCTCGAATTTTATCTGATACAAACTTATGCAGCTTAAAAGAAGGCAGTGCCGGTACTTCCCTCGGGAAATAATCATCACTAGTACCCTCGCCGCGAATTGCAGCAATTGGCAAGATAAAGTGACCTAGTTCGGATGATTTTTTCAAACCGCCGCACTTACCAAGAAACAAAACTGCGCGAGGCTGGACTGCAGTAAGCAGATCCATAATAGTGGCAGCATTCGATGAACCAATACCGAAATTAATAATAGTAAGACCATTACTGTTAGTAGCAGCCTGCATGGGCCTGCCTTCACCGTAAATATCAACGGAAAATTGTTCCGCAAATTGGTGCACATAAAAGTCAAAGTTGGTGAGAAGAATATACTCTCCAAATTTATCCAATGGCATTCCTGTATATCGAGGTAGCCAGTTACGGGTGATTTCGAGTTTACTTAGCATGTTCATATTCCTTATTATTTTGCTTGTTACGCTCCATTATAGTGCGTAATAAGGGTACGGTCGCTGCTCTTTTGCTAGCAAATGCCGCTTGTTGTAAAGCCTCGGTTGTCTCAATGAGATACTTCAAATCGCGTCTACCATGACGTAGCAGGTAGTGAATTACTTCATCTGCAAGCTCTACTCCGTGAGTGAGTGCATATTTTTGCAGCACCACTTTCTTGTCGATATCAGTGAGTACTTTAAGCCCATAAACCTCACCCCAAGCTAATCTGGATTGTAAATCAGGCAATACTATTCCTGAATACCCAGGGCCTTGCCTACCAGCCAATACAACCCTGCCACCACTTGAGCGAATTTGGTTGAGCAAGTGAAAGATAGCAACTTCCCATTCAGAATTATCTGCTACAACTTCGATATCATCTATACAGACTATATCTATGCCAGATACCTCATCAGGCGGACTAGATGATTTAGTAAGCAGATGTTTTAGGGGTAAATACATTGCGGTAAGACCAAGTTCTCTGGCCTTATTAGCAAGTGCATTTAATAAGAGGGTTTTACCACTACCAGAGTCACCTTTAAGGTAGATTACCTTAGCTACTTCAGCATCTGCTTGCTCGATAAATTGCACAAGGGCGGCAACTGCCACTTTGTTTTGACCAACAATAAAGTCTTCTAAGCTGTCATTCCTACGCGGACGAAAAGACAGTGGAATTTGCGGCGAACCGCTCATGGTTCCTCAATTTCAATCTTTACCGATTCATGGTCAAATAAATTGCTGCCCTGATAAAGATGACTGGCATGGCGTAATAAGACATTCAAAACTGCAGCCACTGGCAATGCCAGCAACATACCAACAAAGCCGAATAATTGCCCGCCAGCAAGTACCGCAAAAATCACCACCACTGGGTGCAAGCCAATTCTATCCCCAACCAGCCATGGCGTTAGCACCATGCCTTCAAGTAATTGCCCGATTACAAATACACCCAAGACCAGGAATACATGCAACAGATCGCCATACTGAACCACCACAGCAATTAAAGCTGCGATCAAACCAACCGCAAAGCCTAGATAAGGCACAATGCTCAGCAGACCTGCTCCTAAACCGATTAACACCGCCAACTTTAAGCCTACTAATGACAGACCAACAGCATATATAATTCCAAGTGCCATCATTACCAGTATTTGACCACGGAAAAAAGCACCCAGCATTTCATCTGATTCTGCTGCTAAACGACTAATTGTCGGCTCGGCATAACGAGGCAGCAGGTTACGAAAATTCAAGAGGATCTGATCCCAGTCTCGTAATAAATAAAATGTGATTACTGGAACTAAAAACATTAGTCCAAGCATGCCAAAAAATGCCATCCCGGACTGGGTCAGACCGGAAAGTATATAAGCGGCAACTCCACCAGCTTGACGCCAGTTTTCTTTCAGCAGGCCCATAAACTGTTCAGCGCCAAGGTCAACATCCTGAAGACCAATCCGTAGCTGTAACCACGGCCACAACTGGTTTTGTAACCAGTCAGCATAGACAGGTAACTGCGAAATCAGGTAACTGATTTGCTTTTCCAGCAACGGTACAAGCACTAGCAAAAATAGCACAAACACAAGAATCATGGCTGCGAATACAACCGCAACCGCAATACTTCTAGACATCCACTTCTCTAAACGATCAGCAAGTGGGTCGCCCAGGTATGCCAGAATTACCGAGACCACAAATGGGGTTAAAACTGGGCCAAGTGCATTAATAAACCAAACTAATCCAGCAAACACCGCTAACAGGAGCCACTTTTGTGAATCACTCATTTTTGAGCTCTCGTTCTTACTCATGCTCACCCTTCTCCAAATTATTGGGCTGCCTTTTCTTGGCTTGTAGGATTCCTCTCGCCCGAGCACCCCACACTGTTACATACTGTAGACCGCTCAATGCAGTGGTAATAGCCACAACCCAAATCAGAATTGATTCTATAAACCCAACCAGTTCAATCCCAGCTAAGTCAATCTGGTATGCGTTCAAACGTAGCATCACAAACAGCACCAACAAAATTTGTAAGGCAGTATTCCATTTACTCAAGCGAAACGGAGACACATCTACCGGGCCAACCCAGCGCTGGTAGGCAACACCGCCAACGACAATCACCACATCTCGTGCTAAAACCAAAACTGCCAGCCACAGCGGAAACTCGCCGATATATGCCAGCACCAGAGTTAAACTAATTAACATCAGCTTATCTGCTAGCGGATCCAATATTCCACCAAAGCGGGAGGTCCAGTCGAATTTACGTGCCAACAAGCCATCCAACAAATCTGTAAATCCGGCGATAAATGCCAGCATTAAAGCGTAATAATAACTACCCGTAAGCAACCAATAAACTAGAGGGATTACCGCCAGAATACGAAATATAGTGAGAATATTGGGCAAGCTTCGTAACATGTAATTCTAAAGTCCGCAGTAAATTGGCAAGTATAATGGGTTGAGTCTTTGAGTCAGCTGACTGGAATTATACAACTCTCGCACATTATTGTAGTTAATTAGCCTCATGGTTGATATTCAAACACTGCTGCTATCGCACCTACTCCACTGCCAATATAGGCAAGACTAGCAATGCTATCGAGTTCTTTCCAAACAATTTCTGGAGATGTGTTCATTACCAGCACAAGGCGTAGTTTCTTGCTAGTTGCCGACTGCACATGAATTGAATCTATCAACCGATGTTGCTTAAGACCGGCCATAAGCTGCTGATAGGAAGCTGCATCAGGTAGGTGAAGAATGTCAATAAACTCACGCCACTGACCCTGATCAACAGCTGCAATTGCTGTAGATGCAGCGATTGTATCGACAGCCTGATTAAAGCCTTCAGCTAATGCATCATCCAGTGATTGCCCCACAGATGAAAATGATTCACCCCCTGCAGCTGAGCTTAAATTCCAGCGTATCTGCCAATTACCCATGCGGTTAGTGGCAGCAGCCAACAAAGTTGTGTCTGCCCCCAGGGCTTCGGTGAGTGGCTTTAATTGCTCAGTAAAACCACCCCAAATATCTGCCATTGCAGGGGCATTTTCAACCAGTTCGCCCTCAACAGTTGTCGCCGGTAGCTGTAAATACACCCCTCTTTGCGCGGCATTATCAGCGAGAACAAATCTGGCGTATTCGGCACCTTCCGGTAGGAAACTACGCTCACCACTGTAATCTATGGCAACCCATAAGCTTATCCGTGGACGCTCGCCAGTCCAGCTAGGCAAGCCCAAAGTTGCGCGGGCATGATCTACCGGACCCGGCCGGAAACTGATTACTGCGCGTAAACCTTTGCTCGGTGCAGTTCCATCACCAAGCAACTTGTAGCTTCTATAACCATATCGATCAACCCAGCTTTTCAGGTCACTGTTAAATGCGCCGTATGCCGAGACCTGCCGTTGGCCAGAAAGCTTTACCAAAACCGCATTAAGAGCTTGTGGTAAGACCCTATTGAGTGCAGCTTGTGAGCGATCATCGACCTCAATTTCAACTGTATAAGGGTCGACCTCCTGGCTCCAGCCGGGCCCGGCGAACATGGCTAATAAAATACTTAACAAGCCGATGTATTGGCGTATTCTTCTGCCAATATCAGTAGCTTTCACAGCGCTAATAGGTGAATTTTGCTCTTTTTGCATATTCTCTTCCAAAACCTTCCCAAAATACACACTCTCTAATCTACAATAAGATACCATATTAGTTGGGAAATATGAGTATAAGAAGGCTGTATGAACAAGAAAAACCCTGATTCGTCTGAAGCTGGCGCCAAAGCACTAAATTATCGCGATTCTGGAGTTGATATTGACACTGGTAATGCCTTTGTTGAGCGCATCAAGCCAGCCGTAAAATCGACGCTTACGCCTGGTGTACTCTCCGGCATCGGCGGCTTCGGCGCGCTTTTTGAATTAGACTTGGAAAAGTATAAAAAACCAGTCCTGGTCTCTGGAACTGATGGTGTTGGTACCAAGCTGATGCTGGCAAGAGAACTCAACAAACACGACTCTATTGGCATTGACCTGGTTGCAATGTGTGTGAATGATATTTTAGCCAGTGGCGCTGAGCCTTTATTCTTTCTGGATTATTTCGCCTGTGGCAAGCTCGAAATTGAGCAAGCGACAAAAGTTGTAGAAGGCATAGCCGAAGGTTGCCGCCAGGCTGGCTGTGCTTTAACTGGTGGGGAAACTGCCGAAATGCCAGGCATGTACCCAGCTGGAGATTATGACCTGGCTGGTTTTACAGTTGGCGTGGTAGATAAATCCAAACTGATTGATGGCAGCAATATACGCCCTGGGTTTGCCTTGATAGGCTTGGGTAGTAGTGGTCCACACTCCAATGGTTATTCATTAATCCGCAAAGTTATCGAGCACAGTAGTGCCGATCTTAACGCCCCACTTGAAGAAACTGATAAAACTCTAGGTGAGGCTTTACTTGCACCAACCAAAATATATGTTAAAAGCGCCTTGAAACTGCTGGAAAACTTCCCTATAGCTGGCATCGCTCATATTACTGGTGGCGGATTAACCGAAAATATCGTGCGTATCCTACCAAGCGGCTGTGGCATTACTATCGATCTTGATAGTTGGCAGCAACCGGCAGTATTTAAATGGATACAGCAAAATGGAAATATTAGTTCTGCTGAAATGTTACGCACATTTAATTCTGGCATTGGTCTGGTATTAATAGTGCCAGATGAACTCGCGGAAGATATTTGTCATGCAGCCAGAGAGCTAGGCGAAACAGCGACAGTTATTGGCAGTGTAGTTACAGTAACAGCCGAGCAAGCAGTTCTGTATACAGGGGACTTGCTTGAGCACTAGCAGTACGCTGCGCTGTGTAGTCCTCATCTCTGGGCGAGGCAGCAATCTGGCAGCTTTAATTAAAGCCAGAGATATTGGCACAATACCATTAGAGATTGCGTTGGTGATAAGCGACAAACCGCAGGCAAAAGGTCTGAAAATTGCTCGCTCTGCGGGTATTCGCGTTAGTTGCATTGAGGCCGATGACTTTGCTGATCGAACCCACTTTGATCTAGAGCTGCAACAATTGATTGCTGCTTGCTCTGCTGACCTGATAATTCTGGCTGGCTTTATGCGTATTTTGGGTGCGCCACTGGTCAAGCACTTCCGCAATCGCATAATCAATCTGCACCCTTCCCTGCTGCCAAAATATCCGGGACTGAATACTTACACACGGGTACTTGAAGCTGCTGACCCAGAATTTGGTGCCAGCATTCATTTTGTGACCTCAGAACTGGATGCTGGTACTGTTATCAGCCAGGTAAGCCTGCCCGTACACAATAGCGATACTGCCGCTACTTTAGCCAGCAGACTACAACCAGAGGAGCATAAATTACTGCTTGCCACCCTGGGGCTATTTAGCAAGTTCACAGTAAGCTGTAATAATGATATGCTGTTAATTGATGATAAAACCTATGCACAAGCTCTTACTCTTGCCAGCGATGGTAGCTTGCATCCTGCTTGTAGCGATTAGCCCGAAGCTCGCAGCTGCCAATAAATTATCAAAAATATTCTCTAAAAAGAAATCGTGATTAGAACACAC
>CAZEFU010000069.1:0-8205 GCA_964511515.1 uncultured Wenzhouxiangellaceae bacterium | reverse complement strand
TTACTCGCAGGCAGATGTCGATCACAGTGCCAACCTGAAACAACTGCTGGGTATCGCCCGCAGTCAGCAACGCGGTACTAGATTACAGAACTTGCTTGGTGCAAATATAGGTTTTGAAGCCAGTATTCGGGGCGATATAGATGCGATTTTTCTGGTGGCAAACCCGCGCCAGGGACGGTTGATAAAACCCCAACTAAAGTTTCTCGATGCTGGCTATTTACCTGTTCTGGCAACCAGTATGATTTATTCCGGCAATCCGGATAGACAAGCTGATCGTGATCTAAACGGCATTACAGTTGCCACCAATCACCTTGCTTTAAGGCGTGCACTGGCTAGTAAAAAGCCCAACTCGAAAGCAATAACACTGATGCCTGATGATGGCAAGCTTGATCGATTTTTTGCCTTGGGTGCAGATAGCTGGTCTATTCTCCCCTGGCTTGAAACCATGCAGGAAAACCCTCAGTTAAGCTATTCAGGTCTTAGTGGTCAATTATCAGTGACCGCAAATGGTCGGCTTGCCAGAGAGCCAGTTTGGGCTTTGTTTAAATCAGGCCGCCTGGAACAACTTGCCCCAATATCACCGGAATGAACTTGCGCAAAACCGGATTTCATTGGGAAACCCAAGCCATGTTATGGCTTGAACAGCAGGGTTTAATTACCCGACAACGAAATTTCCACTGCCGTTTGGGTGAAATTGATTTAATTATGCAAGATAAAGAGACTCTGGTATTTGTCGAAGTAAAATACCGCAAACGCACCGACTATGGATCCGCAGCAGAATCTATCACTTGGCATAAACAACAGCGTCTAATCCGCGCCGCGGAGTTTTTTTTAGTAAAAAACCCTGAATTTAGTCAACTTCCATGCCGTTTTGATGTCATTGGTATTGAGGCTAATGTAGATACAGAAGATTTTATCTGGTTGAAGAGCGCCTTTGACTTATCTTAAGAGCACTATTATGAAAAAAAGAATTTCCGTGATATTTGTAATCTTGGTACTGAGCCTATCGGCATGTAGCACACCATCAGATAAGCGCCGCAGCACTGGAGCGGCACTTGATGACACTAATATCGAAATAGCCGCCCAAAGCCAGATTGATTATTCCGACTTTTTTTCAAGCCAGGATCGCATTATCGCTGTATCTGTCAATGGCCGACTATTATTGGCAGGTGAGGTTAGCAGCAAAGAAAAGAAAACCAGAGCCGGGGAAATAGCCAGCAGAATTAAGTCAGTAAAAATAGTTTATAACGAGTTGCAAATTGGTCCAAAGGCCAGCTCTAGCAGCCGTATTAATGATTCCTTCTTAACCAGCAAAGTCAACACATCACTGGTCAAGCAAAACCAGATAGAAGGCTTAGATTCTGCTCGTATAAATGTAACTACTAGTCAAGGCGTGGTCTACCTTATGGGACTGGTATCGCGCGCAGAGGGTGATGCGGTAGCAGAAGTTGCTAGCAATATTTCTGGAGTAAAGAAGGTTGTTAAACTACTAGAGTATGTTGAGTAAATTACGTCCAAAAAAACGGGAAAAATGGGGTCAGCGTAAAGTGCCAGAGTAAACCTCATTAGCGCTACCAACACTCAGCAAAATTATCGCAATATACTCACCGGAGAATGCGTTACAACTTTCCAGGTCGCCAACAAACCGCTGGCTCCTACCAGAACTGCTCCAATTAGCGGCCCGCCTAACCATAAAGCCAAGCTGAAGCTATATTCAAGCTCGAATACATTCACAGCTAGTTGCCAGGCAGCCAAGCTTGCTCCAATGGCAGCTAGTATGCCCGCAAGCATTCCAATAACTACAAATTCTACCAATACACCAAGTAAAACTCGTCTACGGGATGCCCCTAGGGTTCGCAATATCGCACTCTCAAAGCTGCGCTCATCCAGGCTTGATTGCACCGCTGCCCATAAAACCGCTAGGCCGGCAAATAAGGTGAATAAAAACACCGCCTGCACAGCCAGCGAGGCTTTATCCATAACATCTCTTACCTGAGATAAAGATGCATCAAGATCGATTACTGTCACGCTTGGGAACTGCCGCATCATGACCAGGAGCTTATGGTTATCAGTCGGCTCCACAAACATGGCTGTGAGATAGGTAGCAGGATATTCTTTTAGTGCTGCGGGTGAAAGCACCATGAAAAAGTTCGGTCTGAATGTATCCCATTTAACCTCTCGGAAGCTGCTTACAGTGGCACTAACTGGCTCTCCGGCAACATCAAAACCAAGTTCATCACCAAGTTCTATAGCCAGACTCTTGGCAAAATCTTTCTCTACTGATACTTCATGTTTATCGGTACCTGCATCCCACCATTTTCCGTCAACCAGCTGGTTGCCATCTTGAAGTTGATCAGCAAAGCTGAGATTAGATTCTCTGTTGGCTCTGCTTTCACCATGCGGGTCTTCAAAAACAATCTGCTCTACATCTTCCCCATTAATGCTCCTTAACCGAGCTCTTACCATTGGCACAAATCGAGGTAAGTTTATCTTTTGCTGTGTAAGGTATTTTTGTAACTGTGGTACTTCGTGAGTTTGGATATTGATCATAAATTGATTGGGTGCATCATTTGGCAGACTAGCTTGCCAGTTCTCCATCAATTCATTTCTAACCAAGGTTAGTAACATCAACACCATCAAACCAAGGCCAAATGCCACTACCTGAACTATGCTTTCACGGCCACGACGATTCAAGTTTGCCAGCCCGTATCTCCATGCTACTCCCGCCACTCCGCGGAATCTCCCAGTGGCCTTTACCAACAACCAGCCAGCCACGGCCAATATAGCGAAGGTAAAACTAACCCCAAGGGCGATGCCAATAACCAGCGGAATATCCTCGACCAGCCATTGCAATAAAGCCAGCACCGCGACTATTCCAGCAATATAGCTAATGCCATAACGCATTGGCGGCGGCTCAACATCCTGTCGTAGTACCCGCAACACTGGGGTTTGACCCATCTGAATAAGATCAGGCAAGGCAAATCCACAGAGAATAAACAAGGCAGTTACTAAGCCCAAAAACACCGGGGCGATACCTGGTGCGGGAAGTTCTTGGGTAATAAAATCACGCGCAATCCAGGCCAATACTTCTTGGGCAAAATAACCCAGCACAATACCCACAACTGCACCAATCAGAGTTAACATTATTAATTGCAGTAAATTCAACTGCAGAATAAAGCTTTGCTGTGAGCCAAGACATTTTAGTAATGCAATTCGGTCGCGATGCCTAATTGCATAGCGTCTGGCAGCCATTGCCACAGCAATAGATGCCAATAACACGCTGATTAACGATGCCAAATTAAGAAACTGCCCGGCACGTTCCATAGCAGCACGCATTTGCGGGTTAATATCTTCAATATCGCTTAATCTCTCACCCTCTTTGAGTTGTTCTTCTAGCTCAGGTTTTAAGCCGGCGATGATGTCTCTGGAGCCAGCAATCAATAATCTGTAGCTAACCCGGCTGCCTGGCTGAATTAATGCGGTTGACTGCAGGTCTGCTGTGTTAACCAGCAAGGTTGGCGCAAGATCAACAAACTGCCAGCCTTGGTCTGGGCGAAAATCAAGAACCTTGGTTATTTTCAAACTAATACTACCGACCGTAACTGTAGCCCTTGCATCAGCACCAAGCCTTGCCAATAATCGCGTGCTCGCCCAGGCTTCACCAGGAGCTGGGATTTGCGTCGTTATTACGGCGGTATCGAGCAATTTATTAGCTGTTTTGAGCTGCCCGCGGAGAGGATAATTTTCTGATACTGCCCTAATCGCTGCAAGAGTACTGCGCTCACCATCGAAGATAACGCTAGGCATGGTTGTCATTGTGGCTGTTTGCAAGCCTGCTTGAGCTGCCATTTCTGCATATTTTGTGGAAATAGGCTGGCTGGAACCCAGGCGTAAATCAGCGGCCAAAGATTCTGCAGCGCGTAACTCTACTGCATGACCAACTCGGTCAGTTAAAAATGCAACCGCTGTTAATGAAGTAACTGCAAGTGCCAGCGATACTACCAGTACTGTCAGTTCGCCTGATTTCCAGTCACGTATCAATAGGCGCCAAGCTAAACTAAATAACCTCACTCTGGCATATCCCCAGTAACAATTTGACCAGCATGCATTCGAATAATGCGATCACAACGCTCAGCCAATCCCAGATCATGACTTACCAATACCAAAGTAGTGCCGTACTCACGGTTCATTCTGAATAAAATATCGATCACCGATTCGCCGCTTTTCTGATCCAGGTTGCCAGTAGGTTCATCTGCGAATAATACGGTTGGCCGAATCACATAGGCACGCGCAATGGCGACCCGTTGCTTTTCACCGCCGGATAATTGACGCGGATAATGCCCTGCTCTTTCCGCCAAGCCCACGCTAGATAATGCCTGCAAAGCTGCCTCAGCCGGGTTATCGTGATTTGCCAATTCTAGTGGCAACATCACATTCTCAACTGCAGTTAATGATGGGATCAGGTGAAAAGACTGAAATACAAAACCAACTTCATTTGCTCGAAGTGCGGCACGCCCATCTTCATCTAATGAGGTGAGTTCATTTGTGCCCAGCCATACTTTGCCAGAGCTGGGTAAATCTAGTCCGGCCAGCAAACCCAACAAGGTTGATTTACCAGCACCGGATGCGCCAATAATGGCAATTCGCTCACCGGAACTGACTTGCAGGCTCACCTGGTCTAAGATAGTCAACATACCTTCAGGGCTGGTGACTATTTTGCTGAGATTTTCAGCTCTGAGCGCAAATACTTCGTTATCGGGATTAATATTATTCATGAGAGTTATTTTATCGCTTCTGCTATTAGTTTATAGTTATATTCCAGTTTATGCGGCCAATACCAGCCCACCTGTATTACTTATCCTGGGAGACAGCCTGAGCGCAGGATTCGGCATGGATAGCAAGAGTTCCTGGGTTAGCCTGCTAGATACTCGCTTGCAGGAAAACCAACATAACTATCGCATACTCAATTCCAGCATCACAGGTGACACCACCCAAGGTGGCCTTGCCCGAATTTCACGCTTACTGGCAAAATACCAACCTAAATTCGTTATTATCGAATTAGGCGGCAATGATGGCCTGCGCGGGATCTCCCCTGAGACAAGCCGCAATAATATGGCCAGCATGGTTCAGCAAGCGAAGCAGGCTGGTGCCCAGGTGTTACTCGCAGGAATCAAATTACCACCAAATTATGGTAGTCAATTTATTCAGCAATTTGAATCCATGTACAGTGATCTTGCCACGGAATTTGACACATTACTTGTGCCATTCTTCATGGATGGAGTAGTTTTTGAGCCTAAATACATGCAAGCTGATGGTATTCACCCAAATGAACTTGGGCAACCAGTGTTGTTGGATAATATTTGGGAAGTATTGGCGCCGGAGCTTGAGCAATTGGGGTTAGAGCAGCCTTGATGAAATTCTTGATTTTCGGATTTAAGTAATTTCTAATTGATAATAAACAAGTTCCTCATCGCCCAACGGATCTTTATGCAGATCTTTTTTAATGAACTCCATACCCAGCTTTAACATGATATTTGTTGATGCCGTGTTTTCTTCAAATGCCAGCGCAGTTAGTTTGCTGATGCCACCTTGTTTTATTAATGCCTCAACTACCTGTGTGGCAGCTTCAGTTGCATAACCATGACCCCATGAATCTTGGCTAAAACGCCAGCCTATTTCAAGGTTTTCATATTCGGGCTTATCAGTGAAGAAATTCATTGGCCTGGCTAAAATGAAACCTATAAATTTATCGCTTTTATGCAGGCTCACCTTCCACAAACCCCATCCTTTTTGTGGGTTTGTATAGCTTTGCATTCGCGGAATATAAACTTCTTGTATTTCTTTTCTAGTGGTTATTTTGCCACCGTTTATATAGCGCATTACTTCAACATCTTGATCCAGCTGAAACATTAACTCGGCATCATCTGCTGTAAACATTGCAAACTTGAGTCGTTTTGTGGCTTTAACAATCAACGGTTCAATCTCTTGGCAATCAAGCTATCAACAACAGCTGGCTCTGCCAGGGTTGAGGTATCACCCAGTTCACTATAGTCATTGGCGGCGATCTTGCGCAATATTCTACGCATGATCTTTCCGGACCTGGTTTTGGGCAAAACCGGGGTGAACTGAATTAAATCTGGCGTTGCGATTGGGCCTATTTCTTTACGCACCGATAAACGCAGCTCATTTTCTAACTCATCGCTTGGCGTAAGCCCTGCAATGGTGGTGACATAAGCATAGATTCCCTGGCCTTTAATATCATGTGGATAACCAACTACTGCTGCCTCAGATACTGCAGGATGTGCAACCAGCGCACTTTCAATTTCGGCGGTTCCCATGCGGTGACCGGAAATATTCAAAACATCATCCACGCGACCGGTTATCCAATAATAACCATCCTCGTCACGACGACAGCCATCACCAGTGAAGTAATAACCCGGATAAGTGGTGAAATAGGCTTCAATAAAACGCTGCTGGTCACCATACAAGCCACGCATTTGCCCCGGCCAACTAGCAGTAATAACCAGATTACCCTCAGCTGCGCCTTCCAAAACTTGCCCATCTGCATTTACCAATGCAGGCTGAATGCCAAAAAACGGTTTACTTGCCGAACCTGGTTTGAGCGCGGTCGCCCCCGGCAATGGAGTAATCATGATGCCGCCAGTTTCTGTTTGCCACCAGGTATCAACAATCGGGCAGCGTTGATCGCCAACCACTCGGTAATACCATTCCCAAGCTTCCGGGTTAATTGGCTCGCCCACAGTTCCCAGCAAGCGCAGTGAAGCCCGCGATGTGCTTTTGACTGGTTCATCACCTTCCCGCATCAGCGCCCTGATTGCAGTAGGGGCGGTATAACAAATACTTACCTGATGTTTATCAATTACCTGCCAGAAACGGCTACTATCGGGGTAATTAGGCACGCCTTCAAACATTAGCGTGGTAGCGCCATTTGCCAGCGGGCCATAAACTACATAGCTATGCCCGGTTACCCAGCCAACATCGGCGGTACACCAGTAAATATCGCCAGGATGATAATCAAATACATACTCATGGGTCATGGATGCATAAACCAGATAGCCACCAGTGGTATGTAAAACACCTTTGGGGCTTCCAGTTGAACCGGAGGTGTACAAAATAAACAGGGGATCTTCAGCGTTCATTTCCTCTACTGGACACTCAGCGCTGACTTGTAATTCCGCCTCGTGTAGCCAGACATCTCTATCCGAACACCAATCTATATCTGCACCTGTGTTGCGAACCACCAAAACCGTATCCAGTAGCTCTGCTACACCTTCAATTTCTGTGGCTGCATCAACATTGGCCTTCAAAGCTATGGTTTTGCCACCACGTCTACCCTCATCTGCGGTGATCACAATTTTAGATTCACAATCAATAATTCGCCCAGCCAGCGCCTCTGGAGAAAATCCGCCAAAAACCACAGAATGCACAGCCCCGATACGCGCACAGGCAAGCATGGCAACTGCAGCCTCGGGAATCATCGGCATATACAAAGTGACTCGATCACCTTTGACCACACCATGGGCCTTCAAAACATTGGCAAATTTACACACCGATTGGTGTAGTTGACGGTAAGTTATGTGTTTATCAGCTTGAGGATCGTCACCTTCCCAGATAATTGCCACTTGATCAGCTTTATCGGCAAGGTGCCTGTCTATACAGTTGGCACAAACATTTAAACTACCATCTTCATACCAGCGAATATATAGATCGTCCTGCTGATAAGAGACATTTTTTATCTTGGTGAATGGTTTAATCCAGTCGATGCGCTCTGCAGCTGCAGCCCAGAAACCTTCGTTATCCTCAATAGATTGACGATACATAGATTCGTAGCTGTCATTGTTTACCAACGCACTTGCTTGCCACTGTTCCGGTACAGGATAGATATTTCCCATGTTACATACTCTCTTGGTTAGCCTGTTTAGTATATCCGTATTGAAGCTGTGCTTTTGCATGCTCTACAAAAAAAGCCGCCCGAAGGCGACTTTTATTTTTGGCTGGGGGAGAGGGACTTGAACCCCCGCTGTCGGAGTCAGAGTCCGAAGTACTACCACTATACGATCCCCCAAGGATCTGTGCGTGGAAATATACTCCCAATAGCTGTTAACGCTTGGAGTACTGAGTCGCTTTACGCGCCTTATGTAGACCAACTTTCTTACGCTCAACTTCACGTGCATCACGGGTTAC
>CAZEFU010000068.1:0-8226 GCA_964511515.1 uncultured Wenzhouxiangellaceae bacterium | reverse complement strand
CTTATTCAGATGTTTTACAATCTGGGCGGTAATTACCTTGTTTTATCCAACCCTGGTGTTGGCAGAGCAAACGAACCCTAATTGGCAAGCCTGGTTGCTGGCACAAGTTGAGCAGCATCCCGAAATTATCGCAGCTAGAGAGCAAATGAACTCTTTCTACTCTCTGGCTGATGCCCGTGAACGCCCTTTATATAACCCAGAACTAGATAGCGAGTACGAGCGTGAAGGTGAGAGCAATAACTATCGACTCGGGGTCAACCAAACTCTGGATTTATGGGGCAAGCGTAAAACCCGGAAACAGCAGGCTGGTTTTAGCCGGACCCTAGCACAGCAAAACTATGAGTTGATTGTTCAGGAAAAAATAGCCGAGTCATTGCAAGCACTGATTGAATGGCAAGCGGCGAGCAAGCAATCGGAGCTGGCACTTCAGCAAGAAACCCAAATGGATACTTTAATCTCGCTAGTGACTGAGCGCCAACGCACAGGGGATCTGGGCCAGATCGATGCCGAGCTAACCTTGCTCAGCTTCTCACAAAGACTAAACGCTACCGCTCAAGCACAGGCCCAGTTAAGACAGGTTGAAGCGCGTTTGCGTGAATTACTGCCTGACTGGTCAGCCAGCGCTGGGAAAATCCCTGAAAGTCTTTGGTTAGATAGCGATACTTTTTCTGGTAGTTCTGAGCAAAATGAGAACTGGCTAAATTCACACGCCGCAGTTACCGCAGCAAGAGCCGCATGGGAAGTTCTGCAACAAAGTGCCGAGCTTGCCAGGCTGGAGACTAAGGCTGACCCTACTATTGGCATTAATGCTGGTAAGTCTGCTGGTGACAATGTGGTCGCCATGACCCTCTCAATCCCCTTGTATATTCGCAACAACTTTAATGCTGAAGTCCGAGCGGCCAACCAAGAAGCTTTAGCGGCTGAAGCCCAATACATGGCCATAAAGCGCCGCCAGAAGTTTGCTATTGAGGCCAGCCATGCTGCCTTGCAGGAGTATCAGCAACGCTTTGAACGCTGGCAAGGGCTTATGCAAGGGCGCGGTGAACGCAGTGGCAATCTATTAGAAATCTTATGGCAAAGCGGTGAGCTGAGCACCACAGAATATTTACTCGCCTTGCAGCAACGCAGTGAAGGTTTAGCCGCAGGCATTGAACTAGGCACACAATTTTATCTAGCCCGGATTGACTGGCTTTTACAAATCGGACAATTGAACGCTGCCCTGAAGCAGCTGACCCAATAATCAGGTTAATAATTATGAATACTAAAATTAAAATTTTTCTGCTCGCTCTCCTGCTGGCAACTTCAAGCAAGGTAATTAGTGCAGAAGACGAGCACGACCACAACGAAGCTGAAGAATCAAACACTGTTGATACTCATCAAAATGATGCAGATGACCACAGTGAAGAGAATGCTGCGGCTGGAGTAAATTTAACTGCAGAACAAACCACCTTAGCTGATATTAAAGTTGAAGTACTAGATGCCAGACCAATGGACTACCAGATTTATGCGCCTGGCGAGATCAATGCCAATGGTTACACCAGCTATCTGGTATCACCACGGGTAGATTCTGTCGTCCTCAGGCGCCATGTTGCCTTGGGCGATCATGTTGAACAAGGCCAAGCACTGGTAACTCTGTTCAGCGAATCTGTAGCTGAGGCCCAAGCAACATACCGGGTCGCTAGTTCTGAGTGGCAAAGGGTCAAGAAACTAGGCCGCAAGGCCATGGGCGATAGCCGCTTTATATCAGCACAAACTGCAAATGAATCTGCATACGCTCGGCTATTGGCCTTTGGCTTGTCAGAAAGCGCCATTCAAGGGCTGAATAAGAGTGCCAAGTCGCTTGGTGAATACACCTTGATTGCAGCAAATTCTGGCTCCGTACAATCTGATGATTTTAATCAGGGACAGCGAGTGGAATCAGGCGAGGCCTTAATGGAATTATCCGATGAGCGCGAGCTATGGGTAAAAGCACTGCTGGCACCGAATATACATCTCGATCTTCCAACTGGCACTTTAGCGCAAATTAAGGTTGGCAGCGAGTGGTTTACCGCTAAAGTAATTCAGGAGGCTCATACCATCGATCCGCAAACCCGCACTCGGGTAGTGCGCTTGCAGGTAAATAACGACTCTCACCGACTGCATCCAGGACAATTTGCAGATGTGTATTTCTCTTTCGCCACCGATGAAGCAGTGCTTGCGGTACCTGAGAGTGCGCTGATGCGTGGTAGTGACGGTGACTGGACAGTATTTGTGGAAGTAGAGCCAGGTGAGTTTCAAGCTCAGGAAGTAGAGTTGGGTAGGTCTTTAGGTAAATGGCGCGAGATAATCGGCCTGGAATCCGGCTCCAGAGTAGTCATGGAAGGTGCATTTTTTGTTGCCTCGCAAATTTCCAAAGGCGATTTTGACGCCCATAACCACTAAGTTGCATACTTCACCAAGGCGGATTACACAATGAAAATCACTACATTAATTAAAAGCTTTACAGAGCATATGAGTGCTTTCTCAGTACCTTACATACTCCTATCCGGTTTTGCCAGCTACTGCTCAAACTCAGGATCCTTGATGAAATATGCAACTAGGAGTAATTACCCATGTTAAATAAATTAATAGATTGGTCAGTTGCCAACCGTTTACTAGTGGTAATTGCCCTGGTCGGTTTATCAGCAGCAGCCGTTATGCTTATTCCAAAATTAAATCTGGATGCATTTCCGGATGTAACCAATGTTCAGGTATCAATTAACACTGAAGCGCCAGGGTTGGCATCGGAAGAAGTTGAACAACTGATAACTTTTCCTATTGAAGCGGTAATGTACGCCCTGCCTGATGTAGAAGAAGTTAGATCCATTTCCAAAACCGGATTATCCTCAATTACTGTGGTGTTTAAAGAAGGTACGGATATATATTTTGCTAGGCAATTAGTGTTCGAGCGCCTGCAATCTGCCAAGGAGCTAATCCCTGGGGGTGTGGGTACTCCAGAAATTGGTCCCAATACTTCCGGGCTTGGACAGGTTTATCAGTATTTGTTAATGGCAGATGCCGATTCCGGCTACGACATAATGGCACTGCGCAGTCTTAACGACTGGATGGTCAAACTCATTCTGATGCCAGTTGATGGGGTCACCGATGTACTCTCATTCGGTGGTGAGGTCAGGCAGTATCAAGTCAACATCAATCCGGCCAGATTGCTGGCTTATGAACTTAGTCAGGATGATGTCATAGAAGCTCTTGAGCAAAACAATGAAAACGCTGGCGGCTGGTATATGAATCGTGGTCAGGAGCAATTGGTAATCCGCGGAGTTGGCTGGTTGAGTTTTGATGAAAAAGGAATTGAAGAACTGCGCCAAATACCACTGAAAACCATCGGTGGCGCAGTAGTAACAGTTGCTGATGTTGCCAGCGTTGAGCTGGGAAGTGAAATTCGACAGGGTGCAGTTACCATGACCCGCAGAGACAGCAATGGAAAGCCTGAAGCTCTGGGCGAGGTAGTTTCCGGAATCATTCTTAAACGCATGGGTGCAAACACCAAGGCAACTATTGATGGCATCAATGAACGTGCCGCCTTAATCCAGCAGGCACTGCCGCCGGGAGTTACTTATGAGCCTTTCTACGACCAGGCAGATCTGATCGAAAAAGCGGTAAATACGGTTGCCAAAGCCCTGCTTGAGGCCTTTATATTTATCGTTATTATCTTGGTGCTGTTCCTACTCAATGTTCGCGCAGTAATTCTGGTTTTGATTTCAATTCCATTATCTGTAGGCATGGCGCTGGCAGTGATGTCCTACCATGGACTCTCCGCCAACCTGATGTCACTAGGCGGACTAGCAGTGGCCATCGGTATGATGGTTGATGGCTCGGTGGTGATGATGGAAAACATTTTCAAACATTTAAGCCATCCCGACCAAAGGCATGATGCTGACCATCAAGGGGAGATAGACCCACACGATGTGGCCCATGACAAGTCAGTAAGCCTGCGTATTCAAATAGCCGCCAGGGAAGTTGCCAAGCCAGTATTTTTCGCTGTCACCATCATAATGGTGGTGTTCGCACCACTATTTAGCTTAGAAGGCGTTGAAGGCAAATTATTTCAACCAATGGCAGTGAGCATAATGATCGCTATGGGTGCATCATTGGCAGTCGCTTTGATTGTTGTTCCAGCCTTAGCTAGCTACTTTTTCCAAAGTGGCATCAAGGTCAAAACCAGCCCGCTGGTTACCGTGCTTGAAAAGGCCTACCGTAGCGCCCTGACTAAAGCTATGGCAATGAAACCTTGGGTGCTAGGTGGCGCTGGCCTGCTTCTGGTTGGAGCTTTGCTATTAGTGCCGCGTCTTGGAACCGAGTTTGTTCCGGAACTAGAAGAAGGCACCATTAATTTACGCGCTACTCTCGCCCCCTCATCCAGTTTAGATACCGCCATTGAAGTTGCCCCCAAACTGGAAGCTATTTTGATGGAGTTCCCGGAGGTTTTATACACCGCAAGCCGGATTGGTAGACCGGAAATTGGTGGTGACCCGGAACCGGTAAGTAATATTGAAATATATATTGGTCTGAAACCTACAGGAGAATGGACCAGTGCTGATAACCGCTTAGAGCTCCAAGGTTTGATGGAAGCCAAGCTGGAACAGTTCCCGGGTTTGTTGCTGAACTTTTCACAACCTATTGCAACCAGAGTTGATGAGCTGCTATCTGGTGTCAGGGCACAACTTGCGATCAAGTTATTTGGTCCAGATCTAAAAGTACTAGCCAGCAAGGGCCAGGAAATTGAGACCGCAATACAGGGCGTAGAAGGTGCGCGGGATATTGCTATGGAACAGATTTCCGGAGAAGCACAACTGGTGGTTAAACCGAATCGGCGCCAGCTATCGCGCTACGGCCTGGCAGTTGGTGATGTGATGGAGTTAGTGCGCGATGGCCTGGGTGGCGCGGCCGCCGGGCAGATCATTAATGGCAATGAACGCTATGATATTTATGTGCGACTTGCCAGCCAGTTTCGAGAAGATAGGCAAAGCATTGCCGACCTACGCCTGCAATCCCCATCCGGTGCCTGGGTTCGTCTTGGCGATGTTGCCAGTATCGAAATTGACTCCGGCCCACCTCAAGTACGCCGTGATGATGTTCAGCGCCGGGTCGTCATCCAGGCCAATGTGCAAGGTCGCGATATGGGTAGTGTAGTAGCCGATATTCGCCAAGTAATCAGCGATCAGGTTGAACTACCACCAGGTTATTCCATAGATATTGGCGGCCAATTCGAGAATCAGCAACGCGCACAACAACGCTTAATGATTGTAGTGCCATTATCGATAGGACTTATTGCCTTGATTTTGTACTTTGCTTTCCAGTCCGTTGGGCAGGCTATGTTAATACTGGTGAATTTACCACTGGCTATGATTGGCGGGATTGTCGCACTGTATATTTCCGGGCAGTACCTTTCAGTACCCAGTTCAATAGGGTTTATTACACTGTTCGGGGTGGCAGTTCTTAATGGAGTTGTCATGGTGGAGGCCATAAACTTGCGCCTGGAATTTGGTAAGGAACAAACAGAAACAGCTATTTTTGAAGGTGCAGTCTCGCGGTTGCGGCCAGTATTGATGACGGCGATAGTTGCAGCTCTAGGTTTGATTCCAATGATTCTATCAAGCGGAGTTGGCTCTGAAATCCAACGCCCACTGGCAACAGTTATTGTTGGTGGACTGATCACTGCAACCTTCTTGACCTTGTTCGTATTACCGGTTTTATTCGCTTGGTTCTCGAAAGCCAAATTAGCTGAGCATAACTAAAACCTGAAAACCGGCTGTCACCTATAATGGTGGCAGCCACTTATTTATCTGGATCACAAGTTATGAAAATAACCACAAATGTAGAACAACCTGCCGCGCCAGAGGAAGATCACTCCGGTCATGGACATGACAACGCCCCTGGCTTTTTGCCACACTGGCTGCAGGAACGCTGGGAGCTTGTGCTGGTTGGATTAGCAGGCATATTTTTGATATCTGGCTGGCTGGGTGAAACCTTCTTTGGTTTAGCGGCAAGTACTGCGTTAATTTTGTATATCCTTGCCTATATCGCTGGCGGCTACGATATTGCCACCCATGCGATTCCAAGTTTATTCAAGGGTAAATTTGATACCGACTTGTTAATGCTGGCAGCAGCAGTAGGTGCCGCCTTCCTCGGCGCCTGGATTGAGGGTGCATTTTTACTGTTCTTGTTTAGTCTCGGCCATGCTGGCGAGCATTATGCCCTTGGCCGAGCGCGTAATGCAGTTAGTGCCTTGGGTGAGTTAATGCCCAAAGTGGCGCAAGTACGCCGCGGCAATGAGATTAAAGAAGAACCAGTAGCCGAGTTACAGATAGGCGATATAGTTATTGTTCGTCCTGGCGATCGAGTGCCTGTAGATGGAGAAATTATCTCTGGTTTCAGTGCTATTGATCAAAGCCCAATTACTGGCGAAAGCGCACCGGTTGAAAAAAGTCCCGGCGATGATGTTTTTGCCGGCACCATAAACCATGAAGCGGCTCTGGATGTGCGCATTACTAAACTGGCAAAGGATAATACCCTGAGCCGAGTAATGAAAATGGTCGCCGAGGCCCAAAGCCAGCAAAGCCCTACCCAGCAATTCACCCAAAAGTTTACTGCCAAATTTGTACCCACAGTTTTGGTATTAGTAGTGTTACTGGCGGTGGTTCCACCAATATTCGGATGGATGGAATTTAACGACAGTTTCTACCGGGCTATGCTATTGCTTATTGCTGCATCACCCTGCGCTTTAGCGCTTGGTACACCAGCAACCGTGCTTTCAGGAATCGCCCAGGCCGCACGCAACGGGGTTCTAATTAAAGGCGGTGTACACCTGGAAAACCTGGGCAGCATCCAGGTTATGGCATTTGATAAAACCGGCACCCTAACCGAAGGTAAATTCAAACTAACCGATATAGTTCCGGTAAATAACACCACAGCAGATGAGTTATTAGCAATTACTGCGGCGGTTGAACAGCAATCAAACCACCCGTTAGCACAAGCCATTGTTGATGCAGCAAAACAACAAAACTTACCCCTACCAACTGCAAATGGACTGTATAATGTACCCGGCCAAGCTATTAAAAGTGAAGTTGATGGCAAGCCAATACTAATTGGCACTCTCAAGTTATTTCGCGAGACCAGTGGTCATGCCCTTGATTATAGTATTATCCAAATCGTAGACAAGCTGGAAACTGCTGGTAATACCACCATGACAGTCAGTCATGACGGGCGCTTTCTGGGCGTGATAGCTCTGGCCGATACTCCCAGAGAAGGGGTGAAGGAAACCCTGCAAAAACTCTTATCTTTAGGCATTAAAAAACTGATCATGCTCACTGGCGACAATAATGATGTTGCTCAACAGATAGCTAAAAAACTAGGTGTAACCGATGTTCAGGCAGAGCTTATGCCTGAAGATAAACTGCACACCATACAGCAGCTAACTGAAGAGTATGGCGCTGTCGCCATGACCGGCGATGGTGTCAACGATGCCCCTGCCCTGGCAACCGCTACCGTTGGCATAGCAATGGGCGGTGCAGGCACAGCAGTTGCTCTGGAAACAGCAGATGTAGCCTTAATGGCAGATGATTTGGGTAAACTCCCGTTTGCCGTCGGTCTTAGCCGTGCCAGCCGTAGAATCATCAAGCAAAACCTAGCTGTTTCACTTGGCGTAATCGCTCTCTTACTGGTCACCTCTATAACCGGAATGCTTGATCTTAGTTGGGCCATAATCATGCACGAAGGCAGCAGTATTGTGGTGGTTCTCAATGCCTTACGTTTATTACGTTACCGGGAATAACAGCTGTGCATATCCGCCACATACACAGGCGTGAACTGCAGCGCCTGTATTTGGCAGATTACTTTTACAAATAACTCCTATTCAGTGTATGCATTCCTAATATATAGCAGGGAGTGTAAGCATGAACACAACTACAAGCTAAACAACGAATCCCACCACTTTAGCAATAGAGATCACTATTCGCTTGGGCATAATTATGCTGATACTCAGCTGGTGTCTTTTGATCCTCTCACCATTTATATCCATGATTGCCTGGGGAGCGATAATCGCCGTAGCTATCTACAAACCATATTTGAAACTAGTTGATAAACTAGGTGGCCGCAAGAAATTTGCAGCTACTCTAATAACGCTTCTGAGTATTGCTGCAATTCTGATTCCGGTTATCTCTCTTTCTACCTCAATGGTTGAAAGTGCAA
>CAZEFU010000067.1:0-8236 GCA_964511515.1 uncultured Wenzhouxiangellaceae bacterium | reverse complement strand
ATGGTTTTTACTAATGCGGCAAGGCCTTCCAGCGCATAATATTCACACTGCATCGGAATCAGCACGCCATCGGCGGCGGTAAGTGCGTTCAAGGTAAGTAAATTTAAAGATGGCGGGCAATCTATAATAATATATGCATATTCATCGCTAACTGCGCTCAAAGCTACGCTCAGGATCATTTCCCGATCTGCAAGCTCCATCAGGCCAACTTCCGCAGCAACCAGATCATTAGTTGCCGGTAGCAAGCTATAACCAGTCTTTTCGAGCTTTAAAATTGCAGCATCAATGCGGCATTCTTTTAACAAAACCTCTAATGAAGTCCACTCAAGCTCTTGTGGATTTACACCACTACCCACAGTTGCATTTCCTTGTGGGTCGAGATCTACCAATAGCACTCGTTTTTTCATTTCACCCAGAGCTGCCGCCAGATTAACTGCGGTGGTGGTTTTTCCCACCCCGCCTTTCTGGTTAGCTACTGCGATTATTCTTGCCATTGTGGATCCTTAAGCTATTACTTTTTGGTGATAAGCAGCAGATGCCGTTCTGCAGCTACCCCGGGTATATTTAATTTTACGCTCTCTTGCAGTTTAAAAGCATCTGGCAAGTCAGCTAATTCAGCTTCTGGCCAGCGCCCTTTTGCCGCCAGCAAACGGGTATCTGCCGCAAACAGGTGGCTGGTCTGTTGCAGTAATAATGGCAGAGCCGCCACTGCGCGGGCAGTAATTATGGCTGGCAACGCACCTGTTTGCCAGTCTTCAGCTCGGGCTTCAACAACTTCGACATTTTCCAGAGCAAGTTCACGCCGCACTTGACGCAAAAAACGACAGCGTTTGCCTAAAGAGTCTAACAGTGTAACCTGCAAATCAGGCTTGGCTATAGCCAGAGGTACGCCGGGAAGCCCCGCGCCACTGCCAACATCTAAAAGTGTATCTCCTGCCAGCCAGGGCAGCAAAGACAATGAGTCCAATAAATGCCGGCTTACTATTTGCGCAGGCTCTCTTACCGCAGTCAAATTGTAAGCTTTATTCCAGCGCAGCAATAAATCAACATACGCCAACAGTTTATCAATTGCTGACTTCTCTAAACTCAAATCAAGTGACTGTAGTCCCTGTCGTAGCTGGTTTTCGAGCATACTTATTTTATCTGCACAAAATCCGTGTGCTTGAGTTTTTTGGTCAACAGGTCAATAAATTCCTTATTGGTATTACGATACTCAGGATCGGTGGTTTTAGTAAACATCAACCACACCGGCTTGCGTGTAGAGAAATCCACTAGCCGTGTTTCCAGGTAAAACTGCTGCTGGGTGGCGGTATAGTCATAGGCACCACTGCTTATTGTATAAACATCCGCGTAGGGATGCACCCAGTCGTTACTTAAATCCATTCCCCATGCAGGCCGTACATATTTTTCCATCTCCTGACCACCGCCAACCGAGGTCACATAGACTGTAAGAATGGCATCAACGCCTTCATTGTCAAATGCTGTTATCACCTTCTCAATGTCGAGCTTTCGGCCCGACAAATTTGGCAAAATGTAGCTAGGAAAGGCATTTATTCCTTTAGTTCGCAGGTGCCTGGCAACTGCGGCCTCGAAACCCTGGCGCCGCATTGATACCGATGCTGCAATATAAACTGCAATTTTATCGAACTTTTCCTGCCCAGCTAGAGTTTCATCAGTCCATTCTTGTTTAACCTTAACCTTGGCAACTGCAAGGCCTGCAAGCAATAGCAGACTAAGAGCAATGCTTATAAATCGTAAAATTTTCATTTTTTCTCCAACTAGTACACAGCCCATAAACTGGTACAAATAACTAATATATTGCTATTTTAGCCTGAATTGATTGCCGACAGGAACCTCAAAAATGGAAGATCAGGATTAATTGTTTAAGTTACTCAGCAACGCTGATACATATTCACTAGCATCAGCAATATATCTAGCCCTGATCCAGACAGAAAAACTAGCCAACAAGTAAAGCATGTGATTCGGTAAATTTATATTCCAAGTGTAATTACTAATTCTTGATTTTCAACAATCACGTCTTTTAAGACCAGCCTTGCCGCTGCCTGCTTTATATCAGTTGCCTTGAGGGTATATATTGGATTCCTTTTGTAGTACTCAGCAAGGGCTTTTGTAAGTGCGATACTAACTTTGTCTGAATATTTCGGGGATAAGCCCTGAATAGTCAAGCTCTCAACAACCGGATCAGTAAGGAAAAACTGCCCCTTCTCCGCCAAATAAACAACCCCTCCTGACACATCTACAGACCCGCCAAGATGCTCAGGGTTGTTGTTTAAGCGTATATTGATAATTACATCTAAGCCCGCGGTCACCTTGCTAGAGCCATTCTCAAGAATGACTCTGGGATTGTTAAGCGTTACTTGAATGATAAACAGGTAGGTTTTGCTTAAAGGCAGTTTCTCCTCTAGCTTTGCCTGGATATCAAACTCAGAAAGCCGGATAACATATTCCTTGCCTGAGAAATATAAGTAACTTCCTGCCAACAAGGTTATTAATATGACAAGTACCAATATTATTGCTTTTTTCATCTTACTCTCTTAAACATAATGCTGGCAGCACCAACGGTGATAACACATCATTATTCACGGCGTGTGAACACTCGCGATACGCGCATCACTTTTATCCTCTATATCGAAGCCACATCTTGAGAAAACTAGTTTATCCTGCCATAAATATAATCCACTTGCTATGTTAAAGATAACTTGGTGCCCACCTGCCCTGCAAATGAGCGATCGATTTTGATATAACTAGCCAACCACCTGAATTTAATCAAGTGGCTGGCTAGGGAAGACCTAAACAAGCAATATTATTTATGCTAAATAAATTACTGCGTAGGGGCTGGCAATACGGCATCAATAATATGTATTACCCCGTTACTTGCTTCTATATCTGCTGTAGTTACCGATGCGTTTTCTTTGACAACCACATCAGCAGCTATTCTGCCATTCACTATGTGATAACCCAAGAGTGACCTTAGTTCGCCTTGATTCTCTGGCATCATCAGTGCTTCAAGTTTACCTTCAGGTAATTCTGCAAATGCTGCATCACTGGGGGCAAATACAGTAAATGGGCCTTCGCCTTGTAAGCTCTGATCAAGCCCGGAGGCCTCCAGTGCTTTTACAAAGGTAACAAGACCAGCTTCTGAGGCAGTTGCCATAATATCTTTACCAGCACTCTCCTCTTGCACATCTTCTGCCCAGGATAGAGCAGATATAGATAAGGCACAAAAAGCCAATAATATTAGGTAGGCTCTCTTAATGGTGTTCATTCGCGTTGGATTATTCATTTTCATAACCTCTAATCAAGTTTACATAAAATAAAATAGAAGAGTCGCTACTCTTCTCCATATCAGTTTCCTTATGGGTGTATAAAAAAACCTGGATGACCAGTTTAGAATCATCTTGGAAGTGATGATAAACATGACATGGTTAAATGCTGGTTATATCTGCAAGTAAACTATTTGCAATTATTTTACACTGCTATTAACAATTGACTGGCGCCCATGTATTCACTGTCATCACAGATGTCATAGATACGTCTTGTTTTTTCAAAAAAATATAATAAATAAAATTATTTAATGTGCTTTTAACTTTATCGACCAAGAATGTTAACTTAAATCTCACATATTGCCACCGCATAACTAAAGTATAGTGTCAAATGAATACCTTGAGCAGTCGCTATACTGGCAATGATGGTGAATAACTACATGTACATAAGGACAAGCCATTGTCGTCTTTTACAACAAGTACTTTGAAACTAGTTGTGAAAACTCAGTCTCCCCTATTGCATTCTCGATAGCAGTATAAAATTTGCTATTGAGTTCGCCATTTGATGTATTTCCGCCGGCTTATAATGGAATAAATACATCAATAACTGACTGCATGTCCTACATTATTTCCTGTCGATCTTATGGGATAAGATTAATTGGCGCCCGTGCAACATAGCACCATGCTCAACGGCAGTTTAAAGTGCCACTTTTGCGAACACTAAACTGGGAGAAGTTCTGCCTGTTCTTCATCATTATAGGTCTCAACCTGATTGATAAATCTCTAATACTGGCTATTTCAATATTTGTGCTTTTTCAATCGTAGAGGTCAATTTTGCGACTGCGACCTCAACTCTTTTTACTTCTCTTAACAATGAACAGCGGTGTGCTTCCATCCATGTCCATTGCTTCAATCCTACCTGTACCGTCAAATTGACAACTAGCCAAACACCCCAAAATACTCTTTCATCTATGTCATCAGCAATCCAAAATTTGTATCCAGACCAAATCATAATTCCTGAGACAATCATGGTGATGATGGTTACTAACACCATCCACTTACCCAGCCCTCCTTTAAATGATATGGCTACAAGGTCAAATATTCCTTGTGTATCGTTTAGAATTTCATCAATTTCCTTCGTTTCTCCTTCCAATTCACGCTTAATTCTGTCATCTAAACTCATTATCTCTCTCCTAAATTCATAAAACTTATTAATGATTAAACCTTTGCTTAAGCAACCTTCTTGCTCTATTTAATCGTGACTTTACAGTACCATCTGGAATACCTAGCACTATTGCAATTTCTCTTATCTTCAATTCATCAAGGTAAAATAAATGGATCATTTGTTTTTCAATCGTAGGCAAGCGATTAATCGCCAGCCTTAATTCATCATCATTACTTGGTTCTTCATTAGTATCACTGTATCGTCCTTCTTCGAAGACCACCGCATTTTCTTTATGACGATTTAACTTTCTCATTAAGTCAATTGAGCTGAAACGCACTAATCTATATAACCAACTTCGAAGCGCGCTTGGATCGTCTAATTTACGAATACTCTTGGCTAATTTTATCCAAGCTTCCTGTACAGCATCTTGGGCGGATTCCCTGTTGTTACACACCTTGAATGCATAGCGCAGCAGTGGTTGTTGGTATAGCTGATAAATCTTAGTGAAAGCTTCTTGATCACCATCTTGGGCAGCTAGCACTAATAAATCTTCTTCTGCTTGATGCATTAATCACGCTCAACTTCGTTTGTTAATAAGTATTCGAAAGAAATTCTAGGAAGGTTCATTTTTTAACATATTATCTTAAAAATAGTCACATCGAAGTAACAGGGGGGGCATTGAGGATATATGCATCTTCACAAACACCCTACAGGTTAGCCCAGGGTTTTGCCGATGGGATTTAGCCCCTGGGGGGATAGTCTCATCATTACGGATTGCTAGACATTAGGGCATAGTGTGCGCCTATCCTGCATTATTAAGTGAAATATCGCCTTAAGCACTCAACAGTTTGAAGTTTATTTTCTGTAATAACCACATGATCTATATGCTTCGGGCGAGGTGCCTGCTCTAAACGAGCAATATGTGGCGGGCCAAATCCCCAATCGCTTTGTGCACGCCTGGGCACAACATGGAGGTGGAAGTGCGGCACTTCTTGGCCACTACCTACGCCGTTATTTTGGTAAAGAAGCACCCCATCAGGAGAAAACTCCTTCACCATTGCCTGAGTAAGCCGTTTTGCTGCGGCCATCACTGCAGATTCTTCCGCCTGGGTTAAATCTAGCAGGGTTGGCGCATGGCGTACTGGCATAACAAGGCACTGCCCAATTTCGAACTGCCGACCATTCAGCATCGTTACTGTTAAGTCAGTGCGCTCGATGATATTCCACGGCTCGACTTTACCCTCAATGATCTCACAAAAGTAACAACTATCCATTTCTGGTAAAGGGAAGCTCATTGTGATTATGACCTGTACTGTATTATCATTCGGAAAACATGAGCCGTCATTTAATATGGCCAGTGGCTCAACTAGCTCAGTGTCAGCCCGCATTGATTTCTTATCAAGTAGTATTCAGTCTACAACTATAAGAAGCAGAACCCAAGCAACAAGAAAAACCATACTTAAAACAGAATGAATAATTACGGGTCGATAATATATAGACGGTACGTCTATATCAACGCAGTCTCGTTTGTACTTATTTGGCTTCCAGGGCCCAAATGGCCCGCTATTTATTTCTTTATCGATCAGCTCAAGCAATTCGTATTTGGGAAGTGAGTATTTCTTTGCAAGCACTGTTTCCCAGTGAGGAATCAATTTCTTCACTAGTAAGAATTGACCCCAGACGATATTTACCACTCCAAGAACAAATACTAAAATGATTAAAGCATACATTAAGGCCTACCCTGTAAATTAGCCTACGAATCAGAAGTGAGCGCGGCGAAGGAAAATAAGCCAGTATAATATTGCATACTTGTCCATTAAATTAAATTACCCAGTGGCTTTAATTAAATATACAGATATCCCAAAACTAACACTCCACAGAGGTCAAGCCTATGGTCTTTGCAGCATGTATTTTGAAACTAGTTGAAATGCTGGCCGCAAGCAGACCGTACAACAATCATTATTCACGGCGTGCTAACACTCGCGATAGGCGTATCGCTTTTACGAAACCACATCTTTAGATGGGACTGGTTTATTCTGTCACAGCAAATTCGCTTGCCATGCTAAAGATCACTGGGTGCCTAGATATCCTGCACATGTGAAATGTTTAAACATCAACATAGTATCAGCTACAAAAGTTTTTTTCGTACATCTTTAATACAATAATCAGCCGCCTCCCGGAGCTCTTCCTTAAGGCGGGCTGCATTATTACTCAGTAATTGATCGCGAGAAGGTGAGTCACTAGATTTTTCTGGCACCCGTGCACAAAATGCCTCGGCTATTACTTTTTTGGTGGCTACATCTATTAGTCTTAGTTTGGCACTGTATATCACTCTATAGTTATTCCAATCTGTAGGAAAATAAACAAAACTCCAGTTTATTGTCCGGACATCAAGAATGTAATTATTCTCTGAATACGCTTTTACTAAATACTCAATATCATTATTATTCCCAGCACCTATAGGAAGTGTTACAGAGAGTGAATAAATCTCACTAATATCTCTTGCTAACTCGCTCGCTATAAAACTCGCTGGATCTTCAATGCCATTCTTCTTTATTATTTTATTGCCTGCACTAATCATTGCAAAAGAACCGATCATCCCGAACGAAGCTTTTCCAGCAGTCATCGCCGCAAAGTCAGGTCTATCACTAGTCGATACCGCCATGGTTTTTCCAGCCATTAACGCTGATGAATCTGTATCAATTCTTATATTCTTTGTGCTCACACAGGCCGACATAAATATGGAAACTAATATAATTAGAATTTTCTTAACCAAATCTGTTTCTCCTATTAATACTGAATGATTTACGAAATATATCATATCCAGTCATGGAACATAGCTAATACTATCCTATATATAACATCAGACAACAGACACATATCAGTCGCTCCATAGAAGTCAAGTCCATCGCCTTTACAGCAGGTATTTTGAAACTAGTTGAGAAAAATCAGCTTCACCTAGTACATTCTCTATAGTAGTGTAAAACTTATTATTAAGCTCGCCATTTGATGTATTTCCAGTGGCCAATAATGGGATAAATACATCAAGAGTTGTATCTTTTCTTGTCAGAGCAGTATCAAGCTCTTGCCAAAACGCTGCGCCTTTTCCATAAAACAGACCGTAGTAACTCATATTGCTATTTTTTACGACCATATTGTTGGCTTTATATAGTCCTGTAGCAGAATAGGCTGTTTGCTTGATTGCAGATTGCCATGCCTCAACTGGTGATTTGGATGCAAGCCCTGCTGCTCTCAATGACTTATACCCATAATAATGTGCCAGGCTTTCAGAAACCCACAAGGAGGAGAAGTTAACTGTAGCCAGCATATGGAATATTTCATGACCTGAAATCCAATGTAATCTCGACCAACTCTCTTGGCTCACCTGGCCTTCATTAACCGCATAATTTGAGATGAAAGCCTGCTTGCCAGCAGCGCCCCCAAGGGTTCCAAGGCTGGCATCAATTCCGACCCAGATAATATCTATATCTACCCTCGGTACTTCTTTAAGTAAAAGCACTTGTCTTAGATAATCGTACTGCGCTAGCAATTGCGACCAAGCTCGGTCATTCAAGATGTCCTTGTGCTGATCGGTATAGATATTGAACTGAATATTTGATTCAATTTTTTGTGCACTAGCAGCCCCCCATGCCATGATTAGAGGCGCCTCATTTAAGTTGGGGAGTTTTCTGCAAACATCTTTCGTCTTAGAGTTACTGCCGATTGCACAAACCTCTATATCTGTATGTTTCTTTAATCGAGGAATGTCGCTCCATTCAAATAATAC
>CAZEFU010000066.1:0-8327 GCA_964511515.1 uncultured Wenzhouxiangellaceae bacterium | reverse complement strand
GGGTGACCCGGATCGTATAAAGGCACTAGCAGAAGACTTTATACAGCATTATGAGAAACGGGTTTTAGAAGGTGCTACCGTAGCAGCCAAGGCCATCTTTGTAAGTAGCAGCCGCCTTATTGCTTACGAATTTTACAAGAATGTTATTGCCTTGAGGCCTGGGTGGGCAGAAGAACAATTTTGTTCTGAAGATGTACAGCTCACTACAAGTGAGATGCAAGATATAAAGCCTATAGAGCGAATTAAAATGGTTATGACTCGTAACCAGGATGATGAAAAGACGCTTTATGATTTATTGGGGAATAGGGAATATAGAAAAGAGCTAGACCGGCAGTTTAAAAATGCCAACTCGAATTTTAAAATTGCCATAGTTGTAGATATGTGGCTCACCGGCTTTGATGTGCCTTTTTTGGATACAATTTATATTGATAAACCAATACAACTACACAACTTAATACAAACCATCTCCCGGGTGAATCGCAAGTTTGAAGGTAAGGATAAAGGCCTTGTTGTTGACTATATTGGTATTAAAAAGCAGATGAACCTGGCATTAGCTCACTACAATAAAACTGATAGTCAGAATTTTGAAGAAATACAGCAATCTGTGGTGGTGGTTAAAGACCATCTTGACCTGCTAGGTTCGCTCTTCTACAAGTTTAATACCAAACCCTATTTTGATGGCAGCCCATTAGAACAGCTCGATAGCCTGAATCTGGCTGCTGAGTTTGTTCAGCAAACAAATGAGGTAGAAAAACGCTTCATGCAGCTGGTTAAGCGTTTAAAAGCTGCCTATGACATTTGCTGTGGGAGTGACTCCTTTCTTGAGGCTGAGCGTGATGTGATCCACTTTTACCTCGCTGTTCGTTCAATTGTATTCAAACTCACCAAAGGAAATGCCCCCGATACCGCACGGATGAATGCCAAGGTACAAGAGCTTATTATGGAAGCACTGCGAAGTGATGGTGTGGAAGAAATACTCAAGATGGGGGAAGATAAGAATAACGAAGTCGATATATTTACTGATGATTATCTTGCCAAGATTGAGAAAATAAAACTACCAAATACAAAAATAAAATTGCTTCAGAATTTGCTCGCTAATGCAATTGATGATTTTAAGAAAATCAACAAAACCAAAGGTATCGATTTTTCAAAAAAATTCAAGATTCTGGTAAAGGAATACAATGAGCGGAAAGAGCAGGATGTGTTAGTCAGCAATGTGCTGGAAGACTTTACAATTGAAATAATGGATTTACTTGCCGCCCTGAAGAAAGAGAAAGAGTCTTTTGTGGATTTGGGTATAGATTATGAGGAAAAAGCCTTTTACGATATTCTTAAGTCCCTGACTCAAAAATATGATTTTGAGTACCCAGAAGAGCAATTGCTTGAGCTCGCCGTGGCTGTGAAAGTTGTGGTGGATGATAAATCTCAATACACAGACTGGAGTAAGCGGGATGATATTAAGGCAGAACTGAAAGTTGATCTAATTATTTTACTGGCGGAGCATGGTTATCCCCCCGTTGATCGAGATGAGGTTTATAAGGAAATATTTGAACAGGCAGAAAATTTTAAGAAGTACCGCAGCTAAATTAGCTAAGCAAAATAGAGAAGGAAGCATGAGGCTTGATTCTTATGATGTTATTTCACAATACAATAAAGCTCGATAGGTCACTCGCACAGCCTGCTACTTTGAGCTTGGGTTTGCAGGTGTTATAAGTGAGCATTTGTAGTTGCAATATTCCCCTGGAGATTTATCACGGGGTACCTAAAGGCTGGAGCAAAGATGAGGTATTGGCAGCCCATGTACTGCTTAACGGGCAATATAAAATGGATATACCAGAGGCCACAGAACCGGGTGCGCCAAATTGGTTGCCAGATCGATATCACTGGCTCCAGTACCGGGCCACGCTACATGCAGTATCGAATGGTATCAGGGCAGGCGATGCAGCATGTGCTGAATTAGGAGTCAGATATATCGAGTTAGATTATATTGGTTCCTATTCTGGGTTTATTAAAGAGAGGTTAGCTAGAGCACTTAAAGGTGCTGAGTTAACTGAGGCGCAAATCAATCGCTTGAAGTGTCATTTCCAGTTATTGGTAGATAAAGGCCAGTGTTTGCAAGAGTATGGGGAGTATAAAAAGCTTCTCAAGCTTATTTCTAACTAATATTAATGATTGCTGTGGATTAATAGCCAATAATACTGTGAGAAAATCATTAATAAGAAGTTTGTAATGTCAGGTGGGTTAAAGTGGAGTGACCAATGTCTGTATCTAACACTAAAATCGTGGGATTCCTGGAGGACATTCAATTTCAGTCAGCTGAGAAGTTTAAAATTCTGGAGTCCATTAGAAAAATCTTCAAGGCTGCCAATTCTGAGCTAAAAGAAGAAGTTAAATATGGAGGTTTGGTATTTAACCTTTCCGGCACGCTGCTTGGTGGAATCTTTGTATATGCAAAGCATGTGTCGATTGAATTTAGCTTTGGTACTGAACTGTTAGATCCAGATGGTATTTTAGAAGGCAAAGGAAAATACCGTAGGCATATAAAAATCCGACATATTGAAGATATTACAGAAAAGAAAGTTGCCGATTTTATTGGCAGTGCGGTGAATGGAAATGAAAGCACAAAGGCTATTTAGTGGCATTTATATGGCTTGCTTTAGCTGTACCTTTAAGTGCTGATGAAAATAGAACAGATTAATCAAAGCAAGCAGTAGAGGTAGTATTTATGACAGCTCAAGAACTTGTAAGCAAGCTAATTGGTAAATGGGAGGGCACTTCCCGCACATGGTTCGAGGCTGGGAAACTAGCAGATGAGTCTGCCGTGAGCGGTGAGTTTATTCCCTTATTAAATGGCCAGTTTGTGCGCCATGTTTATACTGGTACGATCCAGGGCAAGCCGCGCAACGGAGAGGAGTTGCTTACATTTAACTCTGTTACCAAAGAGTACCAGCTTACCTGGATTGATAGTTTTCATATGAACTATGCAAGCTTGTTATCGCTCGGCAAGGCTGATGCCAACGGCTTTAGTGTGCTTGGTCAATACGATATCGCAGATGGCGTACCCCGCTGGGGCTGGCGCACAAGCTATCAATTTACTGACAGCGATAAGTTGCTCATTAGAGCTTACAATATCGAACCACAAGCAGCAGAAGAAATTGCAATTGAGACGGTATACCAGCGAATGAAGGCGTAGCTCAAGCGCATATAGTAGATTACGGGCCTTGGTCTTGTTGCTGCAAAAATGAATTTCAGTTTGCCAGTGTGTGCTAGTATCAAATTAATTACATAATTTAAACCTCAATTTAGGAATTCCTATGCAATACAGTAAAATTTTAGTTGCTCTTATCCTTATTTTCTTTGTTAGCCAAGTAAGCGCAAATCCTGAGTCTGACGAAGACCAGTTCCTCTGGCTTGAAGAAGTGCTAGGTGAAAAACCGCTTGCCTGGGTAGATGAGAAAAACAAACAGAGCTTGGGAGTATTGGAAAAACTACCAACTTTCCAGCCGTTTTTCGATAAGAACCTGGAAATTTATAATTCCAGCGAGCAAATTGCCTATCCCAGCTTGCGCGGCGATTATGTTTACAATTTCTGGCGTGATGCTACCAATGTGCGTGGAATACTACGGCGCACCAGCCTGGAAGAGTACAAGAAGCCTAAGCCCGCTTGGGAAACTGTTTTAGATATAGATGCACTGGCAGAAGCTGAGGATGAGAACTGGGTATATAAAGGCAACAACTGCCTCTACCCCGAATATCGCCACTGTATTGTTACCCTTTCTCGTGGCGGCGCAGATGCTTCGGTTAGGCGCGAGTTTGATATGCAAGAAAAGGCCTTTGTAGAAGGCGGTTTTGAAACTGCTGAATCAAAAGGTGGAATAAGCTGGATTGATAAAGATACGGTTTTTGTTGGCAGTGATTTTGGTGATGACAGCATGACCGATTCTGGTTATCCGCGTATTAGTAAGCTTTGGAAACGTGATACGCCGCTAACTGATGCTAAAACATTATTTACGGGCAATAAAACCGATGTTGGTACCTGGGGTGTTGTTTTTGCCACGCCAGATGCAAGTTACCCAATAATTATTCAAGCTACATCATTTTATACACAAACTATTTATTACTATAAAGATGATAGTTTGAAAGTTATAGAGATTCCGGATGATGCCAATATTAATGGAATTTATAAAGGACAACTATTAGTTAACCTAAAAACCGACTGGGAAATAAACAATAATACCTATCCTCAAGGAAGTTTAATTAGTATAGGTTTTGAAGAATTCATGCAGGGCGACCGTGATTTCACGGTGGTAATTAACCCAGATAAAAACAGTACATTAAGCAGTCTGGCGATTACATCAGACCATTTGTTAGCCAATATGCTGGTCAATGTTCGCAGTGAGTTAGATGCCTATACCTTTACAGATGGTAACTGGCAGCATGTAAGAGTTGATACTCCGGAACTGGGTAGTATTTCGGTAACAGCAAGCAGTGATTCATCTAATCATGTTTTTTATACCTACAATGGTTTTCTCACGCCAACCACTCTGTATTATTTAGATAAAGACTTACAAAGCCAGGAAGTTAAGTCACTACCGGCATTTTTTGACTCATCACCCTATATTGTAAGCCAACATGCAAGCCGCTCTAAAGACGGTACGTTAGTGCCATACTTTATGGTCGCCCGCAAAGATATGAAGCTTGATGGTAAAAACCCGGTATTGCAATATGGTTATGGTGGTTTTGAGATTTCTATGCGACCTTCATATTCAGCAACAATCGGCGTTGATTGGTTAGATCAAGGCGGGGTTTATGTGGTTGCTAATATTCGTGGTGGCGGAGAATTCGGCCCAGCCTGGCATTTAGCCGCCTTGAAGGAAAACCGTCAGAGAGCGTATGACGACTTCATCGCCGTGGCAGAAGATTTAATCAAATACAAAGTAACCTCAGCAGAGCATTTAGGTATTCGTGGCGGCAGCAATGGCGGTTTGTTAATGGGCGTAATGGTCACTCAGCGCCCTGATTTGTTTAATGCTGTTGTCTGCCAAGTGCCATTACTGGATATGAAACGTTATAACAAACTGCTCGCCGGAGCCAGTTGGATGGCTGAATATGGCGATCCAGACATTCCTGAGCAATGGGAATATATAAGTGAGTATTCACCCTACCAAAACCTGGATGCAGATAAGGATTACCCCAAGGTATTCTTTACCACCTCAACCCGTGATGATCGAGTCCACCCAGGGCATGCACGCAAAATGGTTGCCTTGATGGAAGCTATGGGTAAACCAGTATATTACTATGAGAATACTGAGGGTGGCCATGCTGGTGCTAGTAACAAAAAACAACGTGCGTATTTAGAGGCACTTGTTTACAGTTATTTGCTGGATCAGCTGAAGTAATAATTAGTTAATTTAAGTATTCCTTAAAGAAATGCACCGCCACTAGCGGTGCATTTTTTTGTCTGCATATTGTCAGTTGATATAAAATAGAAAACAGGTACATCTAGATAACGCCATCTCGCCCCCATTTATGATTTTGTATCAGGTTCGATCTTAATTTAGATTTTCCAAGTATATAACGCATCTTTCACACAAACGAGAATATTATTCAGTACTATAGATTGATATTAATTATCTGCCAGGCTCGGTAATGAAATATCTTGCATACACTACAAGCACTAAACTAATTATTGTAGCTTCACTGTTTATGGTTTTAGTTGCGAATACTGCATTTTTTAGAAACACAATTGAAATTTATCCGCTTACTAATAGTAATTCTGCATTCTTGCTGTCAATTGTCATTGTGGTAATTTGTCTAAATATTATACTGCTAGGTTTGATTGGTATTGGCAGAGGGCTAAAGCCAGCAATCATAATATTGCTGTTGATTGCTGTGATGACTGCGTATTTTATGGATAGCTACAACATAATTATTGATGCAAACATGCTAGAGAGTGTGGTTTCCACGGACTACAGAGAGGCAAGTGATTTATTCAGTTTCAGCTTGGTTGGATATTTGTTTTTTCTCTGGTTCTTACCCGCACTTATTATCTACAAAACTCGTCTTAGTAAGATAGGTCTCGGAAAGGCATTATTAAATCGTCTGCTGCTGCTAACTGTTTGTAGTTTACTTGTATTGGGCAATTTTGTTTTATTTAGCAAACATTACACCTCATTATTGCGTGAGCATAAAGTGCTGCGTGCCTATGCGACCCCAAGCTATCCTGTGTACTCTGGCATTAAGTATCTGCGTAGTCAATTTGCTAACAAGGAAGCGAAGCTTATCAAGATTGGTACAGATGCGAGCATCCTCTCTGCTGACCAGCACCGGAAGTTAATTATCCTGGTTGTAGGCGAGTCAGCCCGTACTGATCACTTTTCCCTGAATGGTTATGCTCGAACAACAAACCCTTTATTAGAGCAGGAAGATGTGGTGAGCTTCAGTAATGTCTGGTCATGCGGCACTACTACGGCGGTATCTGTACCGTGCATGTTTTCTATTTTGCCAAGGAAGCAGTACGCTAGGGACAAAGCCCTACAAATTGAAAATGTACTTGATGTGTTATCTCACGCAGGGGTAAGCATCCACTGGCTGGATAATAACTCAAGCTCTAAAGGGGTGGCCACCAGGTTTGATACTCGAGATTTTAGAAAGCCAGCGCAAAACCCTGTTTGTGATAGTGAGTGTCGTGATGAAGGCATGCTGGTTAATCTGCAGGAGATAATTGGTTCCCATGTTGACGGGGATATTCTTATCGTTCTTCATCAGATGGGCAGTCACGGGCCAGCGTATTACAAGCGCTATCCCCAAGAGTTTGAGCATTTCAAGCCAGATTGTTATACGAATCAACTTGAGCAGTGCAGTGAAGCTGAGATTATTAACAGCTACGACAACACGGTCTTATATACTGACTATTTCCTTTCAAAAACTATTGAGATGCTTAAGCGAAATGGTGAAATATTTGAGACTGGTATGGTGTATATTTCAGATCATGGTGAGTCGCTTGGCGAGAGTAAGCTCTACCTCCACGGCTTACCCTATATGATAGCTCCCGATGTGCAGAAGAATGTACCATTAATAATGTGGTTCAATTCAAAGGTATACGCGCATGATATAAATCACGCTGACTTGTGGTTAAATAAAGACAAATATTTCAGTCACGACAACCTGTTTCATACACTGCTTGGGTTATTTGGAGTTAGTAGTGCTGTGTATGATCCTGAAAAGGATATCCTCAAGCCGGATTTGAGCTTGCCGCAGACTTCAAGCTAAGGCATGGTTAGCTCTAGGGTAATGATAAAGTGAATTTAGATTTTATCGTGATTTGCGCAACTATCAATAGAAAAAATAGTACATATAAACATACTCTATATCTGTAGTTACACTGTTATTTAGAAAAACTGCCTGTTAAGCTACAACAGTCTTGGGGAAAATGCCATTAAGAACAGTATTCCCTATTACACCCAGAGGCATTGAAGAGGGTTACTTTATTGATAATGTACTAATAACTGATACTGGCCCAGCTGCGTTTTCGGGCATACCAACTCCAGTCAACATACCACTAGCTCTAGTTTTACTAATTGTGTAAATGCTAGGTGCAGTTTGGACTTTGAGGTCAACATTACTTCGAACATAACTAATCCAGCAAGCTTATGTGGGGGTGCCTGTTTCTAGATACTTGTGTGATCAGCTAAACAACCTCTAAGGTTGTATGAAGAAGTGCACCGCAATTAGCGGTGCACTTTTTTGTCTGCATATTCTCAATTGATCTAGATCAACCAGGGATCCCTTAATTAAGTATTAATCTAAACCTACTAGTTATTCGCTGGTCTGAGTATCAGCAGACGAGGTTTTATACAGAAGTATGGAAACCAAGAACATAGGAATATTTACATGGGAATTGATGTTGGCACCCAGCTGGTTCAGGCTTACCTGCAGGCGAATGGTTATTTCACGGTTACTGATTACCCTCTGATTGAGGTGGGTAAGGCTCAGGTAATGCGAAGTGTTACAGATCTTGATTTAATGGCTGTTCGCTTCGCCGGGCAGGTTTCTGGTAAAAGTAAGCAGCAAAAGGTAATAGGGCCAATGGTTCTAACCCCGGATGCAGCATTGCGTTGCCCGCAGCAGGGTACCGATATGATTGTGGCAGAGGTTAAGCAGGGTAGAGCCAGGGTGAATCCGGCTAGTCGCAATCCCAAGCTTTTGGGGGCTACACTTAGTCGCTTTGGCTGTTGTGATCCTGCTGATGCTGACCGGGTTGTAAATGAGCTTTTGCGGCGTGGGCAGGCAGAGGCTATGCACGGTCACAAGATTAGAATGGTTTT
>CAZEFU010000065.1:0-8384 GCA_964511515.1 uncultured Wenzhouxiangellaceae bacterium | reverse complement strand
ACAAAAGTACGGGCCATTAAAGATTTCTTGAAAGCAAATCATTTGCACACCCTTTGCACCAGCTTCCTCGATGTATGGAATGTGGACATCAAGCATAGCTTTATTATGCGCGGTGACACTCTCATCACCATGTAATTTATTACCGACTTGAATGATGGCAGTTTTAACTATATTGGACATTGTTATTCTCTTTATTTGTATTTATTAGGACTATATTAGCGGCTTAAATGGAGCGCGTTTTAGGTATTTTCCAAAGCCTTCGCCAACCATCGCCTCGCCATTATCAATCGCTACCGTTCCACGCAGAATGGTAGTACGGGTTTTTCCCTGAACCTGCCAGCCTTCATAGGGATTATAGTCTACCCGCATATGATGAGTGTCGGTTGAAATGGTATGTTGTACTTCCGGATCAAAAATAATAATGTCTGCATCAGAACCAACTGCTATGGTGCCTTTGCGCGGAAACAAACCAAATATTTTGGCGGCACCTGTTGAGCTCATTTCCACAAACTTATTCAGCGAAATACGATTTTTAACCACCCCTTCACTGTACAACAATTCAAAACGATTCTCAATGCCTGGAGCACCATTTGGGATTTTAGAGAAATCATCTTTACCCATAGCCTTTTGATCCATACAAAAAGGGCAGTGATCAGTAGCTACATGGTGCACCAGATTCTGGTTGATACCATCCCACAGTGCTTGCTGATCTTTTGGTTTGCGTAAAGGCGGGCTCATCACTACTTTGGCGGCTTCAAAGCCTTCTTTAAAATACTCAGAGTCATCCAAGAGCAAATATTGGATGCAAGTTTCGACATGCACTTTTTGCCCACGCATGGTTGCAGTTTTGACTCGTGCCAGTGATTCTTCGCAGGTAGTGTGAACAATATACAGTGAACAACCAGACTGGTAGGCCAGATCAATGGCGCGCCCGGCAGCTTCAGCCTCACAGATAGCTGGCCGGGAAAGCACATGGTATTTGGGTGAGGTATTGCCAGCGGCCAAATTCTGCTCGATATTACGATCAACCATGTCGCCGTTTTCACAGTGGGTAGTGATAATACCGCCGTGCTCTACCAGCTCCTGCATCAGCTCAAACATCTGCCGATCATCAACCATCAAAGCACCTTTGTAGGCCATAAACACCTTGAAAGAGTTGATTCCATGCTCATTAATAACATGGGGTATTTCTTTACGGGTTTCAGGATTAAAGTCGGTTACTGCACAGTGAAATGCATAATCTCCAACCGCGTGGCCATCAGCTTTTTTATGCCAATCTTGAAGCGCAGCCTCCAGGCTTTTACCCTGAGTTTGAATAGCGAAGTCGATAATAGTGGTAGTACCACCATGGAGCCCGGCCAAAGTGCCGGTTTCAAAGCTATCGCTGGCGTGGGTGCCCATAAATGGAAGTTCCATATGGGTATGCGCATCAATGCCGCCTGGAAACAAGTAACAACCCTCGGCATCAATTTCTTTATCTGCTGAAAGATCCAATCGCTTACCGATCATAGATACAGTTTCGCCTTCAATATATACATCAGCCTGATACTTATCTGTGGCTGTTACTACCGTGCCATTTTTTATTAACAATGAGCTCATGCATCTTCTCCTGCGAGCAAAGTTTGAATTCTACCGGAATCAGGGTAACATCTACTGAGTTAATTCGCAGGTATAGAGTATGGATCAGTTTTTACAAGCGGCCATAGATGAGGCCCAAAAAGGCCTTGCTGAGGGAGGAATACCGATAGGTTCGGTAATAGTCCATCAGGGAAAAATCATTGGCCGCGGACATAATCGCCGGGTACAACAAGGTAGCCCGATCTTGCATGGGGAAATGGATGCGTTTGAAAATGCTGGACGGCAAACGGCGGAGGTTTACCGTAAATGTGTGCTTTACACTACCCTTTCTCCTTGTGCCATGTGCAGTGGGGCTATTTTGCTATATGAAATTCCGCGGATCATTGTGGGCGAGAATAAAACCTTTATGGGTGAAGAAGAACTGCTGCGGAGTCGTGGGGTGGTGCTTGAGGTTCTACAGGATGAAACCTGCATTGCCATGATGCGCGACTTCATTCAGCAAAAACCTGAATTGTGGGATGAGGATATTGGGGTTTGATCCCGGATATTGCTATTCGCAACTCCTTTATATGACGGGTAAAGGAAGCCTATACGGGCTCAGGCGCATTTCCGAGTATTCGTACTTGTGCATTTGTTATACTGCGCACCCCTTGCAGTAATTAGCTAAGCCAATGAACACACAAGCAACTTTTCGTCTCGGATTTAAACGTTATCGGATTAGTGTACAAAACGAGATTTTGTCTGGGCTAACTGTTGCCTTAGCACTAGTGCCTGAAGCTTTGGCGTTTTCCTTTGTAGCTGGAGTGCAGCCGCTGGTGGGTTTATACGCCGCATTTATGGTGGGCTTATTGGCCGCTATTTTTGGTGGTCGCCCAGGGATGATCTCTGGGGCAACTGGGGCTATGGCGGTTGTGATGGTATCTCTGGTGGCTCTACATGGGGTCGAATATTTGTTTGCCGCAGTGGTCTTAACCGGTCTCCTGCAAATACTTGCTGGGGTATTCCGCCTGGGCAAGTTTATTCGCATTGTTCCGTATCCGGTAATGCTGGGTTTCGTAAATGGTTTGGCTATTGTTATCTTTTTGGCACAACTACAGCACTTTCAACTCGATATTGATGGGGTTAAGCAATGGATGAGTGGCCAAACCCTGCTGGTTTTCGCAGGCTTAATTCTGCTCACTATGGCTATTATTCATTTTCTGCCGAAACTTACTCGGGCAATCCCATCATCACTGGCTGCGATTGTGGTGGTTTCTATGTTGGTTGTAGGCCTAAGCATTGATACCAAAACTGTCGGCGACTTGGCCTCGATCAAAGGTGGCTTACCTCAATTTAGCATTCCTGATGTAGCCTTTAATTGGAAAACACTGGGAATAATCTTTCCTTATGCCATAGTTTTAGCCGCAATTGGCCTGATTGAGTCGCTATTAACACTGTCTTTAATTGATGAAGTTACCGATACTCGCGGTAGCAGCAATCGTGAATGTGTAGGCCAGGGAATTGCCAATACCGCCACTGGGCTGTTTGGTGGCATGGGTGGCTGTGCCATGATTGGGCAGAGCATGATCAATGTAAATTCTGGTGGGCGACAGCGCTTGTCTGGAATAGCTGCAGCACTTTTTCTGCTCAGTTTTATACTATTTGCCTCAGATTTAATTGAACGCATCCCGATGGTAGCTTTAGTAGGGGTAATGTTTATGGTGGTACTGGGGACTTTTGAATGGTCCAGTGTGCGCATCTTCAAGAAAATCCCAAGACATGATTTTTTCGTGCTGGTGCTGGTCTCTTTGGTGACGGTAGTTACTGATCTTGCCGTTGCGGTAATTGTTGGGGTGATTGTTTCAGCCTTAGTATTTGCTTGGGAGCACGCCAAACACATCCATGCGAAAACATATATCAATGAACACGGTTCTAAAGTTTACGAAATAGTTGGCCCGCTGTTTTTTGGCTCAGCAAAGAATTTTCAGGATCTGTTTTCACCCGCTGATGACCCTGCTGATGTGATTATAGAATTTCAGCAATCACGGGTTACTGACCATTCTGCCATTGAGGCGATTGATTCGCTCGCCGTGCGCTATATGCGCCGTGGCAAGAAACTCCACCTTCGGCACTTGTCCGATGATTGTAAATTGCTGCTAGACAAGGCTGGTGATCTAATAGAGGTCAACCGACTGGAAGACCCCATTTATCATGTTGCCGATGACAAACTGGATTAGTTTTTAGTCTGTCGGTTTTTTTGTAAATAGCAGGCTTATGGCAGTAATTACAACCAGAATACTGCCATAAAACGGGATAATCACCATCACCAAGCCCGCTTGTGCATCTAAGCTTACGAAAAGTGAATCGTAAATAATAGACAAGCCACCAATTGTGTAGATTGCTACACTGATCAGCAATATCCACGCCTGTACAGTGTTATGCACCATTTTGTTTTCCAACAACCAAAACAGAGCAAATGGCGCCAACAGCAATAACAAAATGGGAGCACCGCCCTTCCACCAATCTATCTTGCCAGGCTCCCCAGAGATCAGGGCAAAACAAGCTGTACCTAACATGCCAATTAGAATTAAAGCTTTAGTCAAACTGCTAAGGTTCATGGTCTTTCCTCTTTGTGAGCGATAACAATAGCACGCCGCGGTGCGGGGTATCCTTCAATAGTATTTTTCGGCTCCTGTGAGCACAAGGACTCTTGCAAAGACTCAAACTGCATCCACTCAGTGCTGCGCTGCTCCTGCAAAGTGGTGCTGGTTTCATCCACGCAGCGTATATTGGTAAAACCCGCTCGCTGCAACCACAAGACCAATGCCTTGCTGCTGGGGATAAACCAAACATTACGCATCCTCGCATAGCGTCCTTGTGGAACCAACACTTGCTGCTCATCGCCTTCTATAACCAGTGTCTCCAGAACTACTTGGCCGCCGGGCTTGGTAAGCTGATAGAGTTTCTGCAGATGTTCAACTGGAGAGCGCCGGTGGTATAAAACCCCCATGGAAAAAACACTATCAAAACCACTCAGGCTTTCGGGTAGATCTTCAATTCCTAGTGGCAATACCAAATTATACGGCTCATTACCGGCAAAGTGCCGGCAAGCAAAATACTGCATTACAAATAACAAACTCGGGTCAATACCAACTACCAGCTTTGCACCTGCACCCAGCATACGCCAGCCAAAATAGCCATTACCACAGCCGATATCCAAAATTCGCTGGCCATCAAGGTCGCCCAAATGCTGCTCCAATCGTTGCCACTTCCAATCAGAACGCCACTCACAATCAATTTCCGTCCCAGCCAGCTTAAACGGCCCTTTGCGCCAAGGGTGCAAACCCATTAATTGCTGTTTTAGAGCTTGTTGGTCTGGCAAAGCAGCTCCTAGACTTACTTCGGCCTGATTTAAGCTATTTGTACTTACGACATCCGGCAAAGCATCTAGCACTGCCTTCCAGCGTGGAAAATCCCCATGTTTGGGGTTTTCTAAGAGTTGCTCAGACTGCAGCAGCAAAGCTTGTAACTGTTCAGCCAGCGACCCTAGAATATTATCTGCAACTGAATAATCCAGGCGCATTACTTGCTGGCTTTAAACTTTTTCAGCTTCTTCTTCAACATGATTTTTTTAGGACTTACATACTTTGGCAAACCATCTTTGGCATAAGGAGGATATGCCTCACCTCGAATAAGCGGCTGCAAATATTCCCGTGCCGCCGGGGTAATACCAAAACCATCCTTGCGGATAAAGCGCTTAGGCATCATTTTTTCACGATTAGCCAAACGACTTAGTTTTGCTTCAGCAATTTCCCAGCGATAAGGGTTATTTGAGGTGCGTTTGATTATTGGCATCACCCCGGTTTTACCCTGAATAGCAAAATGCACCGCAGCCTCGCCCACAGCATAGGCATGATCAAGATCGGTTTGTGAAGCAATATGGCGGGCAGAGCGCTGTAAATAATCTGCTACCGCCCAGTGATACTTATACCCCAGCCGCTTAGCAATCAGGTTGGCAACTACTGGTGCCACCCCGCCCAATTGAGCATGTCCGAAGGCATCCCGAGTGCCTGTTTCCGCCAGGAACTTACCGCGTTTATTGCGCACCCCTTCAGAAACAACAATTGAACAATAGCCGTATGTTTTTACTGAATAGCGAACTTTTTTAAGAAATTCCTGCTGTTCAAAAGGTACCTCAGGAAATAAAATTATATGTGGAGGGTCGTCTGCATTTCTTTGTGCCAGTCCGCCAGCTGCGGCAATCCAGCCCGCATGACGCCCCATTACTTCCATAATAAAGACCTTGGTTGATGAGGAGCTCATCGACATCACATCCAAGCTGGCTTCCATTATTGATACTGCTACATACTTGGCCACAGAACCAAAGCCCGGGCAGTTATCGGTAATTGGTAAATCATTATCAATAGTTTTGGGAATACCTATACAGCTGACCGGAAAACCAAGTTTTTTGCTGATTTGCGAGACTTTATATGCCGTATCGGCTGAGTCACCACCACCGTTATAGAAAAAATAACCAATATTATGAGCTTTAAAAACCTCGATCAGGCGTTCATACTCAGCGCGGTTTTCCTCGATTGATTTTAGTTTGAAGCGGCAAGAACCAAATGCACCACCTGGAGTATTTTTAAGCCCCGAGATGGTTGTCTTGCTTTCTTTGCTGGTATCGATGAGCTCTTCATGCAATGCTCCAATGATGCCGTTGTGGGCCGCATAGACCTTACCGTTTTTGTCTTTATTGGCCCGCGCAGTTTCAATTACAGCGCAAGCTGTGGCATTAATTACCGGGGTTACTCCGCCAGATTGGGCATATAAAATATTTTTCTTGCTCATAAAGATACCTGTAGTTGTTGACTTGCACACATCGAAAGGCTAGATTTGCCTCCTAACTTAGGAGTAAGAGCCCTACCATGCGCATAGTATTACTTGGACCACCTGGTTCCGGCAAGGGAACACAGGCAAAATTATTAACCGAAGAGCTAAAAGTACCACATATCTCTACTGGAGAGCTACTGCGAGCAGCAGTTGCAGCTGGTACTGAGCTAGGTTTGCAGGTAAAAGAGATCATGGCCTCCGGCCAACTGGTTTCGGATGACCTAGTCCTGGGCATTTTGGAAGACCGCTTAGGTCAGGCAGATGCTCAAGTCGGATTTTTACTCGATGGTTACCCGCGTAACCTAGCTCAAGCTAAATCTTTAGATGATTTACTTGAACGCATGCAGTTGCCAGTAGAAGAAGCCATAGAGATAGCAGTTGATGATGAACATATTATCCAGCGAATTGCTAAGCGGGCTAAACAAGAAGGTCGCAGTGATGATACTGAAGATGTTATTCGTAGACGACTGGAAATATACACTGAGCAAACTGCTCCGGTTTCAGACCACTACCAACAACATGGGATCTTATCTCAAGTATATGGTGTTGGAACAATTGAAGAAGTGTTCGGGCGGATCAAGGGCGTGCTTGTTCAGGCCGCTTCTTGATCAGAAAATGAATATCCGTATTTGTGTGGCTGGCTAACAACTGATGACCAGTGCGCATACAAAACACTTCAAAATCCAAAACCGTGTTGGGATCATTGGCAATTATATGCAAGCTCTGCCCTGCCAGCATTTGCTGCAATGTGCGGCGGCATTCAATAACTGGCTGCGGGCATTGCAAACCCCGGGCATCCAAGTGCTGATCGGCACTGGCAAATTGCGCGTCTAGTTCTGGCTTCATGTTAAAAGTTCTCGATACAATCATGAGTATTGTACTGCTTCGCAAGGGCCCGCAGGAGCTCCCTTCTGGTTGGCTCTGGTTGATAGTGTTCCTGCTTGCCAGTTATTTCTTGAATCTATACCAGTACCAACTAATTGCCGACTTTTCCACCGAGCCGGTAAGCGATGGCAAAAAAGTTGCCGTTATTGACCTGCTAATACAATTGGTAAGCATTTCTCTAGTCTTGATGTTTGCCGGTCGCCAAGCACGGTTAGCTCAGACACTAACTGCAATGGTAGGGGTTGGATTCTTGTTTTCGCTTCTGTTACTACCAATACTCCAATTTTCTCTCGCCAGCGGTGGCACCACAGGCGGTGGCTTTTTATTAGCCTTGGTTGCTTGGAGTCTGGCCGTTGATGGGCATATTTTTAAACATGCACTCTCCATTTCTATGGGCCGCGGGGTTGGTTTGGCAGTCGGACTGTTTATTGCGCAATACTTGTTGGCGCTTGGGCTGGTAAAATAAGTTGAAGTAATTAAGTTGAAGTAATTGAAAATTATGGGCTCAAGATGCTCATTCACGAATGGATCAGAGGATCCAACGTTTGGGATGCTCTGATCTATTCTGGGTGAGTCAGATTGAGATTCAGAATTTCTCAAGAACAAGGCAGGAAGTGCCTGTAATAGCAACGCTATTGCGGGCACTTGCTAACGAAGTAATTGAAAATTATGGGCTCAAGATGCTCATTCACGAATGGATCAGAGGATCCCTATATGCATATACATATTCTTGGCGCCTGTGGAACTTTCATGGGTGGGTTGGCAGTATTAGCTACCAAGGCCGGACACAAAGTTACTGGTTCCGACCAACATACATATCCACCTATGAGCACCCAGCTGGAAGCTCATGGGATTCGTCTGTATGAAGGCTATCGGGCAGAAGACCTGCAACCACACCCGGATTTGGTAATCATGGGTAACGTGCTCTCACGTGGTAATGAGGCGGTAGAGTATGTTCTTAATCAGGGCATTCCGTATTGCTCTGGACCACGCTGGTGGCGTGAATATTGCCTCGCTGTAAAAACTGTTTTAGCTGTTGCTGGCACCCA
>CAZEFU010000064.1:0-8391 GCA_964511515.1 uncultured Wenzhouxiangellaceae bacterium | reverse complement strand
CCAATATGGCGCCGAAATTTATAAAGTTTTGAATGACTCATGCTGGAGACACACTCGCCGCCAACTGTAACGGTACCTGAGTTCGGCCGTAACTGGCCCGTGATAAGTCGCATAATTGTTGTCTTGCCGACTCCAGATGGTCCCATTATGGCAACCACAGAGCCTTTCTTGATAGTCAGATTGACATTATCAAGAATTACCTTCTCTCCCCAACTAAAGGTGAGATCACGTATTTTTATTAGATTTTCTAACATGCTCTTTTGTTTATTTTTATCACAGGGTTAATTTTACTCGTTTCACACAGAAAACTAAAACTTAATTCTCTGAAACTTTGATTTTTTCATCGGCAACACCAATTACATCATCCAAAACAGACCAGCGGCGCTGCCGGTTCTCAGTGCCTTTGCCAAGTATCCAGTAATTATATGCCTTATCCAGCTCGCCGCTAGAGCGTTTTGCCTCTAGCCATCGGCTCAGGGTGGTAGCAAACTCATGTCTATCTTTTGCAACTGCGAAACCAAGCGGCATCTTTTTACGTGCAGCGCCTTTTGGTATTACAGCCATGTACTCTGGGTAAAGAAGCGTCCAGGCTGTGCCAATCTCAACTTCAACTAACAAAGCATCAAATGTATCCGGCTCCTGCTCAAAAAACTCCAGAAAGTCGGTAACTTCTGTCCATTCAATTTCACTACTAGGGAAGCGTGCTACAACTGCCTCTTTAATGTACTTGATAGGGCCAGAGTAGGCTAATGAGATTCCCCCGAGCTTGGCGATGTCTTCCATGCTGGCAAAATCATTTTTGCGGTAATCAGGTACCACTAAGCTTAGCTCTCCTTTCAGATATGAATCTGAGAGGGAAACCCGCTGCAGCATCTCTGCAGATAATGGCACTGTTCCGACAAGGTCAATCTGGCCACTATCGAGCTGCTTGTCAAGGTGATCAAATGTTGTTGGGATGAACTCAAGATGCACACCCATTTCATGTGCCAGGGTTTTAACCAATTCAACATCGAAACCAACCAGATCACCCTCATCGTTAAAAAATGTAAACGGAAGCCGGGCGGAATCATAGCCAACCCGGAGTACATTAGATTCGCTAATTTGCGCAAACATACCTTCTGAATCTGTGTGTATACGGTGAGGATTCTCGGCTACACTCTCAAGGTCACGGTAGACAGTAATATCTGCTGAGTTTTGTCTCAATGTCATGGAGCGAACAATCTCGTCTTTGTGATAACTAGTATCAATTACATAATCGAGAAAAACTTTAGTCGCACCTACCGTGCCAAGCAAAATAAGCAGACTTAGAACTCCCAGGCGCACAGCTTTTTTGATGGTGAACTGCAAATGTCCAGTGAGTGCTGCGGTACCAATTACGCTGAAAGCCAGCAAGTTCATGGCCGAGACCATGGTGTCAAACTTGCCATTTATAATCCCTGTGGGGATATATAGTTGAAACAAATCCTGGGGTAGACGCTGGGTATCGAGCAGGAATGGCAAGGCTACCTGAGCTTTGGCAAAATAACTGGCAAGCCCAGTAACAAAAAACGCAGGGTATTGGCCTAGCTCCATAGGAGCCCCGGTTTGCCAAGCTGCATAGGGAACAAACAATAAAGACAGTAACTTACCCGCGTTCGGGAAGTTAAATGTAACCGGTACGATAACCTCATTGAGAGAGTCGGTATCTGCAGAGTTTAACTGATAATCTTTGAATAACTGCCTGCTGGTATCTACCAGCATTGGCAAGATAATAAATACATTTTGGGTAATAAATGCAGTAATCAGGGCATCTTTGGAATAACGAAAGATATCTTTGTACTTAAACGGGGTAAGTGTCGAAATTAATACTGGCATTACCCAGAGTGCAAGGTAGAGCGAGGCGGCAATATATACGGTGAAATAAACCGACAGTTTTTGAATTTCCGCCACTGTCATAGTGCCAGCAGAAACGGCAACGATTGCAAAGACTCCAATTGGAGTCAGCGCCACCATAAATTTTGTAACCTTAGTTAACGCCGCTATTAATACCTTGAAACCATCAATAAGCATGGCTTTGCCAGGTGTGCTGATTAAAGCTATTCCAATAGCGCCACTAAATAACACAACCGCAGGGATAATAGTATTTGCCATGGAATGGAACGGGTTGGCAGGGATATATAAATCCAGCGGATTAAAAGCTACCTGAGCTTCATTCGCATGGGCACTGAAGAATGTTGCGCTGGTAAATTGTGGGAATGCTTGCGGGAAAATAGTTATTACAATAAAGGCTATTGCCCAAAACATCAGTAATAACAAACCACCACGAACGGCTAATTGCTTGGCCAGGGTTTTATTTAAACCGCCCAGCCCTGCCATTAGGGAAATCATCACATATGGCAGAACGGTCATCTGCATTAAGCGTATCCATGCATCTGCAACTATTTGTAATCCTGCAGCGCGCTCGCCGATTAACAAGCCAACAATAACCCCAAGCACCAGTCCGCTGATAATTCGGAAAGAAAGTGAAGTGTCTTTTAGTTTTTGTGCAATAGATGGCATTAGTTTATTTTAATCGTTTTTTACCTGCGTATGTGCTCTGGCAAGAATTGCCTGTTCGCGCGCTGCGAAATGGTTGCCAGCGTAACGCGCAGCGTAAAACCAGACCACCAGCAGTAATAATACAAGAATAGATAGATAAGGAATACTATCAAAGCTGGTGAAGATTGTAGATATTGTCAAACTCACAATTACAGCTATGGTTTTGGCGAACCGCTGTACGAACATATCTATAAATGCCTTGGCTTTGTATTTTTCCTCGCTGGTGGTTGGAACATACAAAGCTTCTTTAGCTGATTGATTGATTGAGTAACTGAAGCCGTTATCTACAGTATTGAGTAAACTACCAATCCATAAGGCTGGTAGGGCTACAAAGGCAACAGAGCCGAGCAAAATCATAAATGGCAGTACCATTAATGCTGTTTTAAGCCCAAAACGAGTCATTACCCAAGAGGTAAGCAATAACTGTACAAATAAGGAGACCCAATTGGTGATGGTGAACATTAAGGTAAATTGTCGACCAATTGCATCGCCATCAAGATAATGGGCGATAGTGGTAGTAAATTGAAAATCTACTATGGTCGAGACGATCTCGTAAATTGCCACAATTGCAACTATTGAGAGCAAGTAGCGAGATGAGAACACCAGTCTGGCGCCTTCCAGGGCTGCATTGCCCTTGGGTGCGGCCGCTGATTTTTCTTTATCAGTATCAACTGTATTCGCCATAGCCATAATTTCAGGATCTTTCTCAACTAATCTGCCTGCCAGCATTGAAAGAATAATTATCAGTGCTGCAATTACCACACAAACCCAGAGCCACAAGCTAAGCGGAACACTAGATATCCAGATAGCTTCCACGCTGGTTCCAAAAACACCACCAGCAACACCGCCTAAGCCAATAAACCCATACATGCGCTTGGCTTTGTCTGGGGTCATGCTATCGTTCAGAAAGGCGAAGAAAGTTGCTACCATCAGGGTTGAGAATAAATCCCCGAAAAGATAAAAGCTCCAGATAGTAGGCCCGCTGGCTGAGTTTATTGTTTGGCTAAAAAACACATACCCTACGATAAAGAACAATGAGAATATCAAGGTAAGCCATTGCCTGCGGAAACGTCTTACTAACAAAGTAAAAACAATAACCGCAATAAAGGCAACCACCATATTTAGGCCTTTAGCTAACAACTCAGCTTGTGAGGCATCCATTTGCCAACCGAAAAGGTTGAAGCCAGAGCTGTCATAAAACTGAATAAATAAACCTTTTTTGAGCGGTTTTAGTATCCAGAAGCTGGTGATTACCAGGAAAAAATAGCCAAACATTAAACTGGCTAACGCCCATTCGTTACTCCGAATATCAATAATATTCTTTAGTGGATTAGTCACAGTTTACGATTACCTAGATTGATTTATAATAGTACACTACAGATATTACACCAATGTATGTGGCCGCGGGATTGAAAAACTCTCAAGGTTGCCATGATTCAAGCAAAGATCAGGGATACGAAGATGAAAAACCTACACTTAGTAATTCTTTTAGTTTGCGCTCTGCTATTACCACTCTCGGTAAATGCATCTACAGACTTCAAAGCCTCGGTAGAAAGCATGAAAGAGGCTGAGCGCGGCCCTTTCAGTCGGATCCGCTGGTTCTGCAAAGATGGAACAATATTGCCACCAAAATCATATGCCTGTGGTCCACATGGTGGCGGGGTTCAGCATGGTCAATGGAGCGAGCAGACTGAAGAGCTACGAGATAATGGCTATTACATTGCTAATACTCTTGCCGGGATTGATCGGGATAAGGCAAAGGCTTTATTGAAAGATAAAAACTTTATCGAAATGTACAACCAGATATTGCTAGAGAAATTCCTGATTGCTGTAGATGATGGCTGGATTTTCAGGCAGGCACAGTTTTATCGGGGTGCTGTGCAAGAAGAAGATGAGCGCAAAGGTGCGCGGGCATTGTTGCTGGCAATGCTGGCTGATAAACAGTGGTATATGCAGCGCTATGCCGCAACTCGTATTGGGGTGCGGATGCTGGCGCACGGGCAAGATACTGCATCGGTGCAAAAAGTGCGGCAATTAGCAGCGTCTTTGTCTGATCGCGATTCTGGCTTTAAAGACCTGCGGGTTAAAATCCACGGCGCACCTGATGCGGGCGATGCAAGCCTTGTTCGGGATTATGCAACTGCTAAAGGCAAGCCTGATTTACAGGCTCAATATAAGGCTTTGGCGGGTGAAATTGATCAAGTTTACGCAGCCAAGCCACTGGATGAATTACTGAATTCAACTGCAGATGGCTTCACCAAGGCTCCGTGGTTACAGAAAATATTGCGCGATTACGCCACCGATTATTCTGGCAGCGATAACCCCGAGAATCATTATTTAGTTACCGCCTACCTGCTCGAAGAAATCCGTGATAACTTGGACAAAATTCATAGCCCAGGTGCGCGTCTGACAATAATGGATGTATCTTTGGCAGTTGAAGCTGAGAACTTCCGAGCCGCAACCGCACTGGGTAAGCTCGAAGCTAAGGCGAGCAGAAACCAGCGTTTGTATTGGTTATCAGCAGCTTTAGGTGCAGCCTACGGTACCGGCCAAATCAACCCTCGACTACGAGCAGAGGCTGAAAAATACTTTGCCGACCCTACCGCAAAAAGCATTCCGTTATCTGAATACCTAGAGAAATTAAACTACCTTGCCAAAGCACCAGCTTGGGCCTCGCAAGGCCTGCGTTATCAGTTTTTTGAGGCGATGCAAAAGTTGGCAGAAATTGAACCATTAGCAAATCACTTTATTCAAGATCAATTACGCGGTAGCCCATTATTAATGTATTCACGCATCTTAAATAGCCTTTCACAGGATGCCAACCGTTTAGCGGGTGTAAAACATAAAGTCTTTAATGAAGAAATTGGCACTGGTTTTCACGCCCTGAATCCTGGACTTACAAGGGGCACGCTATACACTCAAGCGAACCTTGAAGATTTTAAGAATTTTGATACCAAAGGTATCTATTTGCTGCCAGAGACCATTTCGGATCTGCCGCCACTAGCAGGTATTATTACTGCAGGTGAGGGTAATCCACTGTCGCATGTGCAATTGTTGGCGCGTAACTTGGGTATTCCCAATGTCAGCATTGATGAGACTATGTTGCCGCGCTTGAGGAAGCTTGAAGGCCAGGTTGTGGTTTTAGCGGTTAGTCCTAATGGCTTAGTTGAGATTAGCCCGGATAGCAAAAAGTGGCAAAAATTCTTTGAAGAAAACCAAACCCAAAATGTAGTAATCAGGCCGGATCTTGAAAAGCTTGATCTAAGCGTGCGTGAATTTATTGATCTAAATGACCTGCGGGCCTCTGACTCGGGCAGAATTGTTGGCCCTAAAGCTGCCAAGCTGGGTGAATTACGCAGCCATTTCCCAGACATGGTATCCCCTGGTGTAGGTATTCCCTTTGGTGTGTTCAGGCAGACAGTTCTAGAGAAGCCCTACCGTGATAACGGCAGATCGGTTTACGACTGGATGCTCTCAGAGTATGACAAAATTAGTAAACTACCAGCTGATTCAGAACAGCATAAAGATACTGCTGAACGTTTTCGTGCTGAACTTTATCAATTAATTCTTGATGCACCATTGGATAAAAACTTTCAGGCTGGGCTGCGAACAGCAATGGAGAAGGCTTTTGGCAAGCTGGATAATATCGGTGTTTTTGTGCGCTCAGATACTAATGTTGAAGATCTTCCCGGCTTCACAGGTGCTGGCTTAAACCTAACTCTGCCTAATGTAACTGGTTTTGATAATGTAGTTAAGGCAATTAACAAAGTATGGGCCTCACCATTTACTCAACGAGCATTTGCCTGGCGCCAATCGCATATGGATCAACCTCAATACGTTTATCCAGCAGTGCTTCTATTACAATCTGTACCGAATGATAAGTCTGGGGTGATGGTTACTGAAGATATCAATACAGGCGATCGCAATATTATTTCGGTAGCAGTAAATGAAGGTGTTGGCGGGGCGGTTGACGGTCAATCTGCAGAGTCTCTGAGAATTAATATGAGCACTGGTGCTGTCAAAGTACTCGCTACAGCAACAGCGCCATGGAAACGTCTGCCAGTTGCCGGTGGCGGGATTGAGAAAACCCGCACATCAGGTGATTGGACCACCCTGCAAGCAGGGGAGATTAAGCAAATGATCGATTTCGCCAAAGAATTACCCAAGCGATTCCCAGCCATAACCGATGATGATGGTAGCCCGGCGCCAGCAGATGTGGAATTTGGTTTCCTTGATGGCAAGATGCATTTATTCCAGTTACGTCCGTTTTTACAATCTAAACAGGCGCAGGGCAATAGCTATCTAATGCAAATGGATAAGGCGCTGGATGGGCAGATGGATAAAATTGTAGAGCTAGAAGGTGTACCAAGATGAGAATATTAATTACCCTGGTTATTTCTTTATGTTTGGCTTCAGCCCAGTTGTTTGCTTATCCTCTCGATGGGTATTCAGAAACTGGCATTACCCGGGTAGAAGGCGCGCGCTTAGCCAATGAAGGTGTATTTAATAATCATATTAAGCAGCCTGCCGGTGCACTGTTAAGCACTGAACAGGTAGATATACGCTTGCGCGATTACCCCAATTTCGAGATTCCAGTTGCAGATCCTGAGTTCACTCAGAGCATCAAAGACTTACTAGGAGATGATGCGGATCGCTATGGCGTGACTGTACTTGATTTATCTGACCTCGATAATCCACGTTATGCAGAATGGCGCGGCGATTACAAACAAAATGTAGGCAGTGTGGGCAAAATGCTGGTTGCCCTAGGGTTTTTTCAGGCGCTAAAGGATGCTTATCCAGAAGATATAAATGGCCAGCAACGAGCGGATGTATTGAGAAATACAATTGTAACTGCGGATGAGTTTTCTCTTGGTGATCACCATACTATTCGTTTGTTCAATACCGAAACTCAAGAGTTAACCAGGCGGCCAATGGCGCCTGGCGATCAGGCCAATCAGTGGCAATATTTAGACTGGATGCTCTCGGTTAGCTCAAATGCAGCCGCTTCTATGAATCAACGCCAGTCGATGTTGCTGCGTCAATTCGGTACGCAGTTTCCAATCCCAGATGCTGAGATACAAGAGTTTTTCAAGACCACTGCGGGTAAAGATTTAACTGCTCTTTATCAGCGTACATTTTGGGATCCAGTTACTCAGAACGGCATGGATATAAGCAAATTACGCCAGGGAAGTTTTTTTTCCAGGGCCGGTAAGCGCAAGGTTAATGGCGGTGGTAATAGCTATGCAACGGCCGGACAGTTAATGGAATATATTGTAAAAATGGAGAAAGGCCAGCTAGTTGATGATTGGTCATCACAGCAGATCAAGCGCTTGTTGTATATGACTGAACGCAGAATTCGCTATGCTTCATCGCCTGCTCTTAAACCAGCTGCGGTCTATTTTAAATCTGGCTCATTATATAGCTGTAAAAAGGAAGAGGGTTTCCACTGTGGCAAGTACAAGGGTAATTCAAGAAACTTTATGAATTCTGTAGCTATTGTTGAGTCTCCAGGGGCCGAGCGTGATTTGTTTTATGTGGTAATTGTGATTTCCAATGTGCTGCGTAAAAACTCAGCAGTTGATCACCAAACTATGGCCACTAAGATACATAAGATGCTCAAACTAGCTCATCCACCTGCCGAGCTAATTGAGGTGGCAGAAGTACAGGAATAATTATTATTTGCTGGCTGGCAGCATAAGCCCTAATAAAGGGGCTGCCAGCTCTGCTAGCCAGTCGCCGCCCTTTGGGTGCTCGATAATACCTACAATAATATATTGCCCGTCGTTAATCTCAACTAAGGCACTATCAGCATGG